>PGYS01000127.1 GCA_002839795.1 Ignavibacteriae bacterium HGW-Ignavibacteriae-3
ACCAATACTTATTACATTCCGAATGTCCGTGCAACAGGATTAAGCTGCAGAACCAATATCGCGCCTAATACTGCATTCCGAGGATTCGGGGGTCCCCAGGGAATGTTTGTAATTGAATCTGCAATTCATAAAGCAGCACGTGTTATCGGAGTGCGGCCGGCACAAATTCAAAAAAATAATCTACTTAAAGAAGACGATGAGTTTCCGTTCGGACAGAAAACTTTTAACTGCAATGCGTCAAAATGTTACGGCGGACTTGATGAACGCTATTCCATAGAGAAAATATTCCGGGAAACAGATGAATTTAACTCTAAGAATAAATTGGTAAAAAAGGGCGCCGCCGTAATTCCCATCTGTTTTGGGATTTCATTTACAACATCATTTCTTAATCAGGCGTCTGCGCTCGTTCACATTTATACGGACGGCAGTGTCAATATCAGTACGGCAGCAGTGGAAATGGGTCAGGGCGTTAACGCAAAATTAAAAAGAATTGCAGCACGCACGTTAAATGTGGATGAATCCAGAATTAAAGTTGAATCAACAAATACATCGCGGGTTTCAAATACATCGCCTACTGCAGCAAGCAAAGGAACCGATCTTAATGGATTTGCCGTAATTGATGCGTGCAATGTTCTTATCGAGCGGCTGAAGAAAATTGCTGCTGAAGAATTGAACGTCGCGGACATCTCAAATATTTTTATCGAAGATGAAAAAATATATTTAGGTACCGAATCTACTTCACTTACTTTCACCGATCTGGTAAGGAAAGCATATATTAAAAGAATCAGTTTAACGGCCCAGGCGCATCATTCAACACCGGATATTCATTTTGATACGAAAACAAACAAGGGCCACCCTTTTGCTTATCATGTATACGGCTCGGCGGTAGTTCAGGTAACCCTCGATTGTGTACGGGGTATTTATGAGTTTGATTCGGTTAAAGTTGTTCATGATTTCGGCGAAACCTTTCATCCTGTAATTGATCTGGGACAGGCGGAAGGGGGAATTGTTCAGGGAATCGGATGGATGACTTGCGAGGAGTTGATTTGGAACAGCGAAGGAAAATTATTGACTGACGCACTTTCAACTTATAAGATACCCGATATTCATGCCAGACCAAAGGAGATGAAAATTCATTTTCTCGAAAACTCCCCAAACGATTTCGGTCCGCTTCGCTCCAAGGCAATTGGTGAACCGCCCTTTATGTACGGATTAGGCGCGTACTTTGCGTTAGTTTATGCGATGGAAGCGTTTAATCATAAAATTGATTTAAATTATTCGGCACCACTTACACCCGAAAAAGTTTTACTTACTTTATATAATATTTCGAAAATTTAGGAGTCTAAATGCACAACTGGTCATGGAATATTGAAAATGAAGAGTATTTGAAAAAAACGATCCAAAGATGCAAGGAACAGAAAATTCTTCTCCCCAAATTCAGTCAATTAAAAAATCCTAATACTATCCCGGAATCTATCCAGTCTAAACTGGTAAAAGTAGGAATGGAAGAAACCAATCCTCTAAACCTGTTCAGAATAAATTGGCGCAATGATATTAAAACCGGAAAACCGGGAGGTATTAATTTTTTTGAAGTACCCCGCGAGATCACAGGAATAAAAGCAAGAGTTATAGGACTGGTAGGAAAACATTTCCCTACAGGCGCGCACAAAGTTGGAGCAACCTACGGATGTCTTGCTCCTTATCTTGTAACCGGAAGATTTAATCCCGAATATCATAAAGCTGTGTGGCCCTCAACCGGAAATTACTGCAGGGGCGGTGCTTTTAACTCGGTATTACTTTCAGTTCATGCTGTTGCCATTCTTCCCGAGGAAATGAGCCGTGAAAGGTTCGAATGGCTTAAGGAAATGGGGGCGGAAATTTATGCTACTCATGGCTGCGAAAGCAACGTAAAGGAGATTTATGATAAATGTCATGAACTGGAAGCTCAGAGCGACGAGTATTTGGTCTTCAATCAATTTGACCAGTTCGGTAATCCTATCTGGCATTATGAGGTTACAGGTTATACGCTTGAACAGCTTTTCGATCAGGTCAAAGGTAAAGACAGCCGCTTCAGCGGATATATCAGCGCCACCGGCTCTGCCGGAACTATCGGAGCTGGAGATTATTTAAGAACTAAATTTCCCCACGTTAAAGTTATCGCCTCCGAAGCGCTGCAGTGCCCGACTTTGTTAATGAACGGCTTCGGCGGTCACCGAATCGAGGGAATTGGCGATAAGCATATTCCATGGATACACAATGTTAAAAATACAGATTGTGTTTCGGCGATCGATGATGAGGATACTTTAAGATTACTAAGACTTTTTAATGATCCTTCGGGGAAAGAATGGTTGATAAAACAAGGCGTTAAGGCAGAAGAGGTTGAACAGTTGAACGTTCTCGGTATATCATCAATTTGCAATATGCTCTCCGCAATTAAACTTGCTAAATATTACGAGATGAATGATAACGATATAATCTTTACTATTTTTACCGACTCAGTTGATATGTACGGATCGCGACTTGACGAGATGAATTTGGAATTTGGCAAATATGATCAACAACAGGCGCATATTGATTGGTCATCAGTGATTAAACATCAGGGAATAGATTATTTCAAGGAATTGAGTTATACTGATAAAAAAGCAATTCATAATCTTAAATATTTCACCTGGGTTGAGCAGCAGGGAAAAAGTGTGGAAGAATTAAATGCTCAATGGTACGATGAAAATTACTGGACGGAAAGATTCTCCGTAACTTCTGAATGGGATGAATTGATTGATAATTTTAATAAACAGGTCGGATTGAAGATAGGATAAGATGAAAAAAACTGCGATGTTAATTGAAAATGTTTGGCTGTGCCCCTTTATTGCCGGTGAAGTAATTCCTTTGTTCGGGGATATAACCATTTCAGGCGGGGTGATATCAAAGATAAAGGCAAAAAATTTCCAGACATACTTAAAAAATCCCGAAAAAGTTCAAAAAAATTCTTTCAATGCCCGGGGTAGAGTGATGACTCTTCCTCTGGTGAATTTCCACGATCATATATACTCCAGACTGGCTAAAGGTCTCCCTCTAACAGGAGATTTTGGAAATTTTCAGAATGTGCTGCACAATTTATGGTGGAAACTGGACCGTGCTCTTGATAAAGATATGATTACGGCCAGCGCCCAAATGGCCGCAATGGAATCTATACGTAACGGAGTTACATATATTTTTGACCATCATTCGTCACAGAATAAAATTTCCGGAAGTCTTACAACAATTAAAAATACTCTTCATGAATTTGGTCTCAGAGGAGTTCTTTGTTTTGAGAGCACTGACAGAAACGGCACAGAAAAAGCAATGGCCGGCTTGAGCGAGAACAAAAATTTCTTCACATCCCAGCTCAACGGCGATTTTCACGGGATGCTCGGTCTTCATGCTTCCTTTACTTTATCAAACGATCTTTTGAGAGAGGCCCATCTGGTTCAAAATCAATTTGATCTTGGTATTCATATTCATGTAGCAGAGGATGACAGTGATAATAAACTTAGCGTTGAATTTACTGGAAAGAAACCTATCCGCCGCCTCCGCTCATTTAAGTTGATAAACTCGAAAAGTATTCTGGTCCACGGTGTTCATCTTTCTAAAAACGATTTCATTAAAATAAGTGAAGTGGACGGTGCGCTGGCATTCTGCCCGGATTCAAATTTGAATAATTCTGTTGGTCTGCCGCAATTCGGAGAAATTCCCAAAAGTATTTCTTTTCTTACGGGTACAGACGGGATGCATTCGAATGTCGCACGATCCATGAAGCAATTATTTTTACTTGCACGCGGTCAGGAAAATAGTTTTGATGACTCTACAGCCCTGATAAAGAAAATCTATTCAGACCAGATTACTTTTGCCAAAAGATATTTTCATGATTTCCCCCTATTGCAACAGGGAGAACGGGCCGATATGGTGCTCTGGGATTATGTTCCGCCGACTCCACTGAAAAAAGATAATTTCTGGGGACATTATATATATGGTATTCTTGAGTATCCTGTTCATAGTGTTCTGCAGAATGGTGAATTTTTAATGAAGGAATTCAAGTTTGTAGATGTGAATGAAAGTAAAATAAAAAACGATGTTTATTTACAAGGTGAAAGATTAGCCCACAAAATGATGAACATGAAATAGAGAGTGGAATGAATAAAGGATTCTCAGTTGTCGGTAAAAGTGTTATTCGTGAAGACGGAATTGATAAAGTAACCGGAAAAGCGAAATTCGCAGATGATTATAAATTTGACGGGATGCTTCATGCGGTTATGCTGAGAATTAACGAAGCTCACGCCAGGATAAATTCCGTTGACTTTTTGGAAATTGAAAATAACAGAAATGTATTCTCGATAATCTCTTCTGCGGATATACCGGGTGCTAAAAAAGTCGGAATGATAAAAAATGACCAGCCTATTTTTTGCGACGAAAAAGTTGTTACCCCCGGCGATGTAATTGCCATGCTGGTTGGCGAATCCGAGGATGGCTTACGTCCGCTACTTTCAAAAATTAAAATAGATTACAGCCCTCTCCCGGTTTTAAATGATCCCAAAAAATCTTTGGATAAAGATGCTGTTCTGATTCATCCCGAAGCCGGATCAAATCTTATTATCCATCATCCTTTGCGTAAAGGTGACATTCAAAAGGGATTTGATGAATCCGATGAAATTCTGGAACAGACCTATACAACTCAGCTGATCGAACATGCTTACATCGAACCGGAGGCTGTCATAGCAATACCTCAAGGAATTTCTCAGGGCGTTAAAATTATAGGCAGCATTCAGAATCCATTTTCTTGCAGAAGAATTGTGGCTGCCGTATTAAATCTCCCTCTGGCAAAAGTCCGCGTTCAACAAGCTCATCTTGGCGGTTCGTTCGGGGGAAAAGATGATACAATGGCAATCCTTGCGGCTCGCGCCGCCGTGGCTGCATTGAAAACCGGCCGTCCTGTTAAAATACGTTATTCAAGAGAAGAATCTATTCTCGAATCATATAAACGCCATCCCTATATACTTGACTACAAAGCCGGTTATATGAAAAACGGAAAGATAAAAGCCATTAAGATTGAACTTCTTGCCGATGGCGGCGCCTATACATCAATGAGTCCATTTGTAACATGGAGATCTGTTGTTCAGGCAACCGGACCGTATGAAATAGAAAATGTACATACGGATGTCAGGGCTGTTTACACCAACAATCCATACACCGGTGCAATGCGTGGTTTTGGGTCACCACAGCCAATATTTGCGCAGGAATCATTAATGGATGAGATTGCATTGAGATTGGGAATGACGCCGGATGAAATCCGTAGAATTAACGGATATAAAGTTGGCTCCGTTACGGCAACGGGGCAAACATTGAAAGATCATGATGTAAATCTGATTACCGTCCTGAGTACCGCTTGTGAAAATACTGACTTCGCAAAAAAATGGAAAAATAATCTTAAGAAAAAATCCGTTGCATTGGAGTTGAGTAAAGATTCTCCAATTTTGAAGGATGATCAGTTCATTAGACCCGATGATAACATCAAAAAGGGAATTGGACTTGCATTGAGTTTCCGCGGTTGTTCTCTGGGCGCAGAGGGAATGGACGCTTCTGCAGCATATATCTCAATTCAGAATGACGGAAGTGTTTATCTCGATTGCGGACTTGCGGAAAATGGACAGGGACTTCGTACAACTTATACAATCATTGCCTCGGAAGTTTTGGGCGTTTCGCCTGATAAAATTATCTATCTTGAACTCGATACAGGAATTACACCTGATAGCGGCCCTACAGTAGCTTCCCGCGGTACAATAATGGGCGGCGGTGCCGTTAAAAACGCGGCCGAAACTGTGCGTGATAAATTGACAGCACTTGTTAAAGAGGAATTTAAACTTCCCGCTGATGATATAATCTCTTTTACCGACAACCATGTTCATTCAGAGTCTGAAGGAACTTTAGCATCTTTTCAGGATGTGTGTAAAATTGCCTCTTCACAGGGAATGAATCTATCTGCAATTGGCTGGTATAAAGGGCCAAATGTTCATTGGGATGAGGAGACGGGGCAGGGGGATGCGTATTTCACATATGTCTACGGTTGTCAGGTCGCGGAAGTCAGCGTAAATATTTCAACCGGAGAAGTTTATATCGATAAGATAACTGCCGTTCATGATCCCGGAACAGTTATAAACCGGCTTGGAGCGGAAGGCCAGGTATTCGGAGGCGTTACTCAGGGTGCCGGATACGGAATCTTCGAAGAGGTAACAACCGATAAAGGATTCATCCGTGAATTAAATTTTGATACTTATACAATTCCCACAAGCAAAGACATTTCTGAAATTATTCCCATCTTCGTTGAGGGGAAAGAATCCTACGGACCTTGGGGAGCAAAGTCATTGGGAGAACCAACTTTGGAACTTACTGCCGCCGCTATTTCGAATGCCGTTTGTAATGCACTCGGTAAAAGATTATTCAATTTGCCCCTCAATCTGGAGGAAGTACTGTTAAACATTAAACTTCGCCCTGCAGATACTAAAAGAGGGAGTCTTGTATGATGCCGCGATTCGAAATAATATTCCCGGATAATTTAAGCGATGCTCTTTCCGTTTTGTCGAGCGGCCATGAACATATGCAGATTATTGCCGGCGGTACAGATGTAATTACAGGTTTAGGTCAGGGATCGAACAGATTTAAGAATACCAAAATGCTGATTGATATTAATAATATTCCGGAAGTTAATGGAATTGAGATCGGTAGAGAAAAAATATCAATCGGTGGTGCGGTAACTTTTTCCGATATTCTTCAATCTGAATTTATTGAGCGGTCATTTCCTCTTCTCTGGAAATCCGTGTCTACAATCGGCAGTGTTCAGATCCGGAACCGCGCTACAATTGCAGGTAATTTTGTGAATAACGCGCCCTGCGCGGATACTGTTCCGGTACTCCTGGTTTATAATGCCACCATTGTTATTGAATCGATGAGTTCGAAACGTGAAATTTCTTTATATGAATTCTTAAGCGGGCCTTATAAAACCAAGTTAAGCAGAAATGAAATAGTTACCAGGATTAACATTCCAATACCTAATAAAAATCTTAATGGAGATTTTTACAAACTTGGAAGAAGAAGGGCTGTTGCAATAAGCAGAATTACATTGGCTGTCCTCGCTGATGTAAATAGCGAGAGTAAAATTAACGAAATCAGGATTGCTTCCGGAGCGGTCACGCCCATCGGGACAAGATTCTTCGATCTTGAAAAAATTGCTAAAGGGAAGAAGGCCGATGATCAATTCTTTAAAGATATGGCGGGAAAATTAGGCGAGAAGATAATCGAAGTAACAGGACTTCGATGGTCTAGCGAATATAAACTGCCGGTAGTGCAGCAGGTTTTTTATCAATTATTAAAAGGAATAGAACGCGGATAGTCGTCATCTTTTTGATTAGGTATAATACCAAGTAATCCTAATCATATTGATAATCCGCATTCTTTAAATGGTTTTATAATGGAAGTGAGATTTAAACTTAACGGTAAAGAAGTAGCTACTGCTACCGCGTCAAATATCCGGTTAATAGATTTACTTCGTGATAAATTTAATTTAACAGGAACTAAAGAGGGATGCGGGATTGGTGAATGCGGCGCGTGCACAATTCTTATGGATGGCCGTGCTGTAAATTCCTGTCTGGTCCTTGCCGCTCAGGCGAATGGAAAGGAAATTATCACTATAGAAGGAATTGCCGACGGGGATATCCTGCATCCGTTACAGAGAAGATTTCTTTCAAACGGCGCTATTCAGTGCGGCTATTGCACGCCCGGTATGGTTTTATCAGCATCTGCTTTACTGTCTCAGAATCCCGATCCATCAGAAGAAGATATTAAAGAAGCTATCGCGGGCAATTTATGCAGATGCACAGGGTATAAGCAGATTATCGATGCTGTAAAAGAAACTGCGAAAGAGTTGCAATTAAAACAATAAAATTTTTTAGAAAGAGGACAACTTTTTAACTTTTATCCTCTGAATATAGAATTACAAAATTAATTAACCAGAAGAAACTGATAATTTTTATTTATTTCCTTTATCACCGAAATCATCTTGCCGAATTTTTCCTCATTCTCAATTGTGAATGAATTAACCAGTTCCCCTTTTTCATCGAAGGTAATTTTCCCCGGTTTCATGTTGACCCTGAATTCGATTTCGGAGCCGGTTCCATTTTTCCGGAAGTAAAAACCATCATTTCCGCTGTTTATAAACTCCTTTTCATCCCAGAACAGTGTCAATTTTTCCTTATAAGGAGCGCCTTGATAGGGACAGAATGTTTCGCAGTTTCCGCACTCATTGCATAATGCATCTAAATGAACGATCTGATTTTTGTCTCGGAAAATAGCGGAATCTGATTTGATTTCTATATTGGCACGGTTAGGGCAAACCTCAACACATTTGTTGCAGATATAATTACATCCCAAACATCTACCGGCTTCTTCGGTAAGATCTGGGTGTATCTGACCGGAAATCTTTCCCTTTGTCCCGACGTATTCGCTGTAAAATTTTTGATCGAAAGAAAAATTATTAAGATCTTTCTTAGAAAGATCCGCAATGTTTTCTTTGCTGATAATTGCATCGGCTGCAATCTTTCCATCCGCAATAGATTCTACAACAGTCGAAGGTCCTCTTAATGCGTCTCCTCCAATAAAAACATTCTGCTGCAGAGTTTCATTTCCGGAGGTTACTATCACTTTATTATTTTCAATCGCGATATCATTTTTTATAAGGAATTCGGTATCAACCTGTTCTCCTATTGCAGAAATAACTGAATCGACAGATAATTCTATAAATTCATTATCAACCGGCAGTACTATTCTTCTTCCGTCCGGACCAATATCACCAAGGCTCATTTTCTGACAGGTTAGAATTCCATTGAAAAACTTCACGGGCAACAACAATTCTCTGAAATCCACGCCATCCTTTATGGCGGCGTAAAATTCCTCAATATCGGCAGGCATTTCATCTTTTGTTCTGCGATATAACAGGTAAACATTATCAACACCGGCATAACGCTTTGCAGCCCGGGCGCTGTCCATTGCAGAATTACCTCCTCCCACCACGGCAACTGACCGGCCCAATTTATATCTTTTATTATCATGAAAATCTTTTAAAAAATCTATCGCATCGAAGATTAATTCGCTGTCGCTTTCCAGACTGATTTTGTTTGAGGATTCTGCACCGATTGCCACATAAATATATTTAAATCCTTCTTTCTTCAATTGACCGGTTGAGAAATCCGGATCCATCCCGAAAATAAATTTTATTCCGTGTTTTTCGATA
>PGYS01000128.1 GCA_002839795.1 Ignavibacteriae bacterium HGW-Ignavibacteriae-3
GGCTCTTCTTGCCGCGTCTACTGCCTTAACCGCCACTGCATGTACCGATTATCATGACAAAGGGGAGATAATTCCTTATAATAAGCGTCCTGAGGAAATATTGCCCGGAGTGGCAAATTATTACGCTTCCACATGCAACGGATGCGGAATGGCCTGCGGTATTCTTATTAAGACCCGAGAGGGAAGACCTGTAAAAGTTGACGGCAATCCCGATCATCCGATTAATAAAGGAAAGATCTGCGCAAAAGGTCAGGCGAATATTCTAAGTTTATACGATCCTGAACGGCTGCGTTATCCGATGAAGTCGGGAAAAGAAATTTCATGGAAAAAAGCTGACGGGGAAATTATCTCTGTTCTGAATGATGTTCAGAGAGAAGGTAGAGAGATTGCTGTTATTACAGGACAGATTACATCTCCCACTACCAAAAAAGTTTTAGATAATTTTGTTTCGAAATACTCAAAAACAAAAATTTATTCACATTCGTTATTCAATGATAGTGAACGCCGCAACGCCTGGTTCCAATGCTACGGTACCTACGATTATCCTTCCGTGAAATTCGATGAAGCAAATATTATTCTTGCTCTTGACGCAGACTTCCTTGGTAATGAGGGAAATTACATCGAGAATATGAGAAAGTATGTAGCCAAGAGGGATGTAGCAGGTAAAACAGAATTCAACAGGTTATATGTTGCAGAAGGACGATTCAGTTCTACAGGTATGATGGCGGACTACAGGATGCGTGTGGCGCCCGATCAGCAATCGGCCTTTGTTTATAACATCATTTCGGCATTGGTAAAAAATAATCCTTCAATCGCACTCGACGCTTCCGTTCGGGCTAAGCTAACCGGATATTCAAAGGTAGAATCCGTCGATAAAGATAAATTTGCTCACTTGATTAAAGATTTAGCTGATAACCGCGGCAGATCAATTATTTACGCCGGTGATACCCTTTCCGGAGAAGTACACATCGCGGTTAATCTATTAAATGAAATTCTCGGCAATAATGCCTTGTACAATTATACTTCGGCATTTAAATCATTAGTAAAAGAGTCAACCAAAGAGGAATTATCTCGATTAGTCGATTCGATGAAAAGCGGTAAAGCCGGAGTAGTTATTCACTTTGATTCAAATCCTGTTTATACATTCCCCTCCGATCTGGATTATGCTTCCGCACTTAGAAAAATTCAAACAGTCATTTCCCTTACTGAATCCGAAAATGAATCTTCAGTTGGGGGAACATATACACTGCCTCTTAATCATCCGTTTGAATCATGGGGTGACGCTTTTGTGCGCAGCGGTATTTACTCACTTCAGCAGCCGGTTATCTCTACAATTTTCAATACCAGACAGAAAGAATCAATATTACTTACGTGGATTTCCGGAAATCCTGATTCATATAAAGATGATACATATCATCAATTCCTGATGAATAATTTTAACAATGAAGTTTACTCCAGAAAAAATAGGCTGGCCGACCCGAAGACATTCTGGTATTCGGTTCTTCATGACGGTGTGATTGAAATTGAAGAAAAAGCTCAGCCAGCAAAGTTCAATATAAGCGCATTTAGTGCCCTAAATAATTCCAAAAAGGGGAACGGATATTCACTTCATCTTACGGAAAGTTATTATGTAGGGGACGGAAGATTTGCCAATAACGGATGGCTTCAGGAAACTCCCCACCCTGTATCCAAAGTCGCGTGGGATAATTATGCTTCGATCTCTCCGCTGCTTGCAAAACAGCTGTCAGTCGAAATGAATGACCTTGTTGAAGTAAGCGTGAATGGGAAAAAGTTAATATTACCCGCACTTGTTCAGCCCGGTGTGGAAGACAAAACTATTAATATAGAACTGGGATACGGAAGAAGTGTGGCGGGTGATGTGGGCAGCGGTGTCGGTTTCAATGCAAATATTTTTATTACTAAAAATCAATCATCTCCTTATGTTGTTCAAAATGTTTTCATTAAAAAAGCGGATGGAAAACATGTTCTCAGTTCAACGCAGGAACATCATGCAATTGACGATACTTTCGTAAAAGATCTTCATCGAACAAGAAGAATTATACAGGAAGGGACTGTTGAGAAGTATAAAAAAGATCCCGGATTTCTGCATACCGAAAAGCAAAAATTTCTGAACATCACCAACCAGCACGAATACACCGGCAATAAATGGGCTATGGCAATCGACTTAAATAAATGCACCAGCTGCAGCGCTTGTGTCACCGCCTGCAATGTTGAAAATAATGTTCCGGTAGTAGGAAAAGAACAGGTTGAATTGGGAAGAGAAATGCAGTGGATGCGCATAGACAGATATTATTCCGGTACTCCGGAAGATCCTATTGTAAGCAATCAGCCCATGTTATGTCAGCATTGCGATGACGCGCCTTGCGAAAATGTTTGTCCTGTTAATGCTACGAATCACAGTCCCGACGGATTGAACCAGATGGTTTACAATCGTTGTGTGGGAACAAGATACTGTTCGAATAACTGTCCTTACAAAGTAAGGAGATTTAATTTTTACAATTTCAGAGATCATTTTGCTGATGCTTATTATGAGAACGATCTTACTGCGATGGTTCACAATCCGGAAGTGACTGTACGTTCGCGCGGAGTTATGGAAAAATGCACATTCTGTGTTCATAAAATTATGGAAGCCCGTTCCAAAGCAATTAGGGACGGTAAAGAACTTCAAGGTTCCGATATCGTTACTGCGTGTCAGCAGGCATGTCCGACCACGGCAATAACATTCGGCGACGCAAATGATCCATCCTCCGCCATTGCAAAATTGAGGGAGCATAATTTATCCTATCATGTGCTTGAAGAATTAAATGTTAAGCCGAATGTTACATACATAGCTAAACTTCGAAATACTCATTCGGAGGAGATACTGTGAGTACTGGAGATTACACAAAAGAATTATCGGTTATTGAAGGGAAGCCGCTTTTAAGGGATCTGGACGAACTTATATCCAAACCGCTTGAAACGAAACCCGATAAGAAATTTTATATCGCGCTCTCAATAACTTTGTCGATGCTGGGCATGCTTGTCATCGGGTTAGGACTGACTTTCTATTACGGCATTGGTATGTGGGGAAACAACAATCCTGTTGGATGGGCATTCGGTATAGTAAATTTTGTGTTCTGGGTTGGTATCGGTCATGCCGGCACACTGATTTCGGCAATATTATTTTTATTCAGGCAGAAGTGGCGTACCGGAATTGCCCGGTTCGCAGAGGGAATGACCATATTTGCTGTATTTACCGCCGGATTATTTCCCTTGATTCACGTAGGCCGTCCGTGGCTTGGAGGATATCTTTTTCCTTATCCGAACCAGCATTCTCTGTGGGTTAATTTCACTTCGCCCTTATTGTGGGATGTATTTGCTGTATCCACCTATTTAACTGTGTCACTTATATTCTGGTACGTCGGCTTGATCCCGGATCTTGCCATTCTAAGGGAAAAGGCGACAAGTAAGATTAAAAAAGTAATCTACTCGACATTCAGTCTCGGATGGAGATTCAGCAACAGGCACTGGCAGAATTATGAAATGGTTTATCTAATACTTGCCGGTTTTGCGACACCGCTGGTGCTCTCGGTGCATACTATAGTAAGTTTCGATTTCGCGGTTTCGATCATTCCCGGCTGGCACACAACAATTTTCCCTCCGTACTTTGTTGCCGGGGCGGTGTTCAGCGGATTCGCAATGGTTCAGAATGTTCTTATCATTGTAAGAAAAATTTTCAATTACGAACACATAATCACGATCGATACTCTTGAAAAAATGAATAAAATTATGCTGCTTACCGGATCGATGGTCGGGTACGGGTACGCTATGGAACTTTTCATTTCATGGTACAGCGGAGTTGAGGCTGAACAGTTCACATTTCTAAACCGTGCGCTTGGTCCTTATGCATGGGCTTACTGGACTATGATTACCTGCAATGTTATTTCGCCGCAGCTTTTCTGGTTTAAGAAAATAAGAAGAGCGGTTCCGGTAATGTTTGTTATCGCGATCTTCGTAAATATCGGAATGTGGTTTGAAAGGTTTGTGATTATAGTAACATCCTTATCACGCGATTTTCTTCCTTCGAGCTGGGCGCATTTTACACCGACCTACGTGGACGTTATGATACTTATCGGCAGTTTCGGATTTTTCTTTACATGGATTTTGCTCTTTACAAAAGCTTTGCCTGTTGTTTCGATGGTTGAGGTAAAAGCAGTTGTAGACGGCGCTCAACCTACTCATAAGGAACATTGATGATGAGCGAAAAAATCTTATATAGTCTTAATGCGATTTTTGATACACCCGATGAAATTTCTCATGCAGCTGAAAAAATTGCTGAGAAAGGATATAAAAAGTTTGACGTTCATACTCCATATCCTGTTCACGGGATGGATGATGCTATGCGTCTTGCACCTTCCAAACTCGGTTATGTTGCACTGATCTTCGGTTTATCGGGAACTCTTGGCGCATTATTAAGTCTCTGGTGGGTTTCTGCAATTGATTATCCAATTGTAATCGGCGGAAAACCGCTGTTTTCATTCCCGGCTTATATTCCGGTTATGTTTGAAGTTACCGTTCTTTCTGCTTCAATAGCCACTGTACTTGCAATGCTTTTCGTCTTCTTTAAGTTTCCCAATAACTCACATCCCCTTCACGGTACGGGTTATATGAAGAAAGTTTCTTCGGATAAATACGGAATCAGCATTCAGGCGGATGATCCAAAGTTTAATGAAGAGGAGATAAGAAAATTATTCGAGTCTTTGCACGCCAGTGAAATCGATCTGATCTTCTGGGATAACGAAGAGCTGAATCACAAAAACAAAATATTGGAGCCGAAATTTTTATTGTTTCTTCTCGCGGCTGCGGTGATAACCTCGGGTACAGCTTACTTCTCTCTTAATAAACTGATGTTCATGGTGCCCTTTAACTGGATGATGGAACAGCAGAAGCAGAACGCGCAGCAGAAGAGTTTAATTTTTGATGATGGTTTCGGGATGAGGCAGCCGGTGGCCGGAACGGTTGCCAGAGGTTATATGCCTTATGAATTTAAAGGACAGCCGGATTTAGCCGGGGAAAAATTAGTAAACCCTGTTCCGATTTCTAAAGAGTCACTGAAAATCGGACAGCAGAAATATGATACATTCTGCAGTCCCTGCCACGGTTATCATGCCGAAGGTGACAGCAGGCTTCGCGGTCAGTATCCAAATCCTCCGACTCTTCATTCAGATAAGGTAAGGAAATGGAGCGACGGAAGAATATTTGCGGTTTTAACCGACGGTCAAAATATTATGCCCTCATATTCAACACAATTAACCGTTGATGAAAAATGGGCAGTAATAAATTATGTAAGAGCATTACAAAGAGCGCTCAACGCTAAGGAGTCTGATCTACAATGAGTTCCTCTTCAATAGAATATCAGAAAAAAGAATTACCCCTGAAAATTCAAAAAATCGGTCTGGGATTATTTATTGCAGGATTGATTATTGTAATTCTCGGCTATATGGTAAATCCTGACAGAAGCGCATATAACAATATTATAGCTTTTACATTTCTTACCAGCATCGCTGTCGGATCTCTTTTTTTCGTCGCGATCGAATTTTTATCGGGCGCCGTGTGGAGCACGCCTTTCAGAAGAGTAGGAGAATTCCTGTCTGCGCTGATAATTGTACTCCCTCTGCTTTTTATTCCTTTGCTGTTTAATGTGGATAAAGTTTTTCACTGGACTCATCCTGAACCCGCGGATAAGATTCTGATCGGCAAGGCCCCGTATCTTAATGTCACATTTTTTATTGTCCGCATAGTTGTATTTTTTCTTCTCTGGCTTCTTTTTTATTACCTGATCACAAGGAATTCAAGAAAACAGGATTTATCGAAAGATTCGGGACTTACATCGAGGAATGTAAAAATATCGGCTGTTTTCATGCCTGTATTTGCAATTACAATTACATTTACCGCCATTGACTGGCTGATGAGTCTTGAACCGCACTGGTTCTCTACGATATTCGGAATTTATTATTTCTCCGGTACGGTACTGGCTGCATTAGCCGCAGCAACAATATTTATCATTCTTCTCGATAAAAAAGGATTTTTCGTCAAGGGAATACATACGGACAGTTATTACAGTCTTGGAGCGCTTTTATTCGCTTTCACAAATTTCTGGGCTTATATTGCCTTCAGCCAGTTTCTCCTTATCTGGTACGCCAACCTTCCGGAAGAGACGTTTTGGTTTCTCGCAAGATGGGATGGAGGGTGGAAGTACGCTTCCATTGGACTAATAATTATTCAGTTCCTGGTTCCGTATATGGGACTTCTCTCACAGCCGTCAAAAATGAATCCTAAAAGACTTCTTATAATGTCCGGTGTTCTTCTTTTTGCACATTATTATGATCTTTATTGGCTTGTTATGCCGAATTACGAAAAAGGCTCGGTGCCTTTCGGATGGATCGAGTTAGGATTTCCCATTTTGATCGCAGGACTTGTTATTACAGTTTTTTATTATAAATCGAAAAATGAAAATCTTGTTCCAATCGGGGATCCTAAACTTAAACGCGGAATTGATTTCAGACTTTAACTTAATACTAATATGAACACACAAAAAAAACCGGAAGACGAAATAAAGTTCAGGGAGCTGCTGAAAGATCCAATAAGATTATTCGGATGGATATTCCCGATGTTCCTTGTACTAATACTGGCAGTGGGAATATTTTTTGTAAAGCATCTGACAGAAGTTTCCTACAATTCGCAGTCAATAGGATTACAAGATTCCACTCTCTTAAAAAAGGATGTAGAGATGAAGAAAGGCGGAGTCTTAACTGCTGTTGATCTTAATCTGGTAAAGGCGCCGACTCCTGAATTTATCTCGAAGGGAAAAGAATTATACGATTCAAATTGCAAATCATGCCATGGTGATAAAGGTTTAGGGGATGGTCCTGCGGGTCTTGCGCTGGTTAAAAAACCCAGAAACCTTGTTGCTCCGGAAGGATGGACGAACGGCAGGGATATTGACCAGCTTTACAAAACCTTGCAGGAAGGAATCATTAAAAACGGAATGGCGTCCTATGAATACCTTTCATCAACAGACAGATTCGCCATCATTTCATTTTTAAGAACTTTAACAACTTATCCGCCTGTTACCGATGATCAGCTTAAATCGATGGACGCGGCATATAATCTTTCGGCGGGGTCCAGTATTCCTAACAAGATCCCCGTCTCATTGGCAGAAATGAAACTTATCAATGAGTCGCGTTCTAAGAGCGAGCTCTTTCTGAAATTTGAAAATAAATTTAATACTTCGACTGATGATCCGGCTAACAAGCTGCTTAAAAAATCAGCGAGTGATTACAGAAAAGTATTTTATTCGTTTATTAATTCGAACGTAAAAGAGAATCTAAACAATTTTGTGGCGGATGTGATCTCCAATCCCGTAAATGCCGGCTTTAAGCCGCTTGTTGTACAGTATACGATGGAAGAGTGGAAGCGGATTTATGATTACCTGAAAACAGCAACGATGTAAGAAAATATATGAATTTATTAAAAAATTATGTGATAGTATTTCTTCTTGTTATTTCCTCCGTCCTATCAGCCCAGAAGAAGATAGAAGTGGGTATTGATGAGCAGCTCGGAGCGACAATTCCGATGGATCTCAAGTTCAGAGATTCCGGTGGAGATACCGTTTTACTGAAAGATTTAATTAAGAAGCCGACACTGCTCGCCTTTATCTATTATGAATGTCCGGGAATCTGCAATCCGCTGCAAACGGAACTCGCCTGGACGATTGACAAGATTCAGCTCGAACCGGGTAAGGATTTTAAGGTTATAAGTATAAGTTTTGATCATACGGAAACGCCCGCAATAGCAGCAAAGTGGAAAAAAAATTATCTTCTTACAATTAAAAGGAAATTTGATCCGGCTGACTGGATTTTTTTAACAGGTGACAGCCTTTCCGTGCGCACTCTTACCGAAGCATGCGGATTTTATTTCAAGCCTGAGGATAAGGAGTTTATTCATGCGGCAACTCTTGTTACAGTAACTCCAACGGGAAAAATCTCGAGGTATATATTTGGAACTCAGTTCAATCCTTTTGATGTTAAGATGGCGCTGCTTGAAGCCGAAAGCGGAAAAACCAGTCCCACTATTTCTAAGGTTTTACAATACTGTTTCAGTTACGATCCCGAAGGAAGAAAGTATACGCTTAACGTTACGAGAATTGTGGGCGCTGTAATGCTTCTGGGCATCGGATTATTCTTGGGCGTTTTATTGATCAAAAAGAAAAAAACCGGGACCGATTCCGGGACAGAAAAGACAGACAGTTAACCGGACGGTCTGAGTTTTCATAAAACTAATGTGGAAGTATTTCCGTACCGAAGATTGAATTCATAATAATAAAAATTGTATTAAGGAGTAAAAATAAATGGCTGATTCTCAAGCCGCCGTATCATTCTATCATCAAAGCACAAACAAGTATACCGGAATTTTATCCTGGCTCTTGACTAAAGACCACAAGAGAATCGGTCTTATGTATCTGGTGGCAATTGTTACTTTCTTCATTGTGGGAATAATTATTGGTCTGCTAATGCGTTTAGAGCTTATCGCTCCCGGCAGAACCATTATGGACGCTCAGACCTACAATACATTATTTACTCTTCACGGAGTGATAATGATATTTTTATTTATTATTCCGGGGTTGCCGGCCATATTCGGGAATTTCTTTCTCCCGATCCAGATTGGAGCGAGGGATGTTGCATTTCCCAGATTAAATCTTTTATCATGGTACATATATATAATAGGCGCAATACTCGTTTTGGTTTCACTGTTTCTTCCGGGCGGACCCATTGATACCGGCTGGACATTTTACATCCCTTACAGTGTCAGGAGCACAACAAATGTTTCTATGGCACTTTTCGCTGCATTTGTATTGGGATTTTCATCCATACTTACCGGATTAAATTTTATTACTACAGTTCACAGAATGCGCGCTCCCGGTATGAATTTTTTCAGGATGCCTCTGTTTGTATGGTCGACTTACGCGACCGCATGGATACAGATTCTGGCGACACCCGTTATAGCTATTACTATTGTGCTTGTTATACTGGAAAGATCATTCGGTGTCGGAATTTTTGATCCTGCACTTGGTGGCGACCCGATTCTATTTCAGCACATGTTCTGGATCTATTCCCATCCTGCTGTATATATTATGATCCTGCCGGCAATGGGTGTGGTCTCTGAGATAATTCCGACTTTTGCCAGAAGAACAATTTTCGGATATACCGCAATTG
>PGYS01000129.1 GCA_002839795.1 Ignavibacteriae bacterium HGW-Ignavibacteriae-3
TCGCTATTCAAAAACAGACTCATTCCGATATTATCACCATTGTGGAAAAACCGGGAATGATCGGTGAGAGCGACGCAATTATCACTGCCAAGGCCGGAATAGGTCTGGCCGTTTCATCAGCGGATTGCGTCCCAAGTTTTATTTATGATAAAAAGAAAAAGCTGGTTTCCGGAATTCATTCCGGCTGGCGCGGAACTCAAAGAAAAATTTTGTTAAAAACAATTTTAGAATTAAAAAAACAATTTAATTCTGACCCAATTGATCTTTTTGTATTTGTCGGGCCGTCCATTTCTCAAAAAAATTATGAAGTCGGTGAAGACGTTGCATCGCAGTTTGATCAAAAGTACTCTCTGCGTGATGGCGGTAAAATCTATCTTGATGTTCTGCAGGCGAATATAGATATGCTGCATCAGGCCGGAATTCCGGATAATCAGATTGAAGTTTCTCCGCTCTGTTCTTTTGAGGAAAAAGATCTGCTCCATTCATACCGAAGAGAGGGTGATCTTTCGGGCAGAGCGCTGGGCATAATAGCAA
Organism: Ignavibacteriae bacterium HGW-Ignavibacteriae-3; assembly: GCA_002839795.1. Classification (GTDB taxonomy): domain Bacteria; phylum Bacteroidota; class Ignavibacteria; order Ignavibacteriales; family Melioribacteraceae; genus Fen-1258. The sequence goes on from PGYS01000129.1 coordinate 535, forward strand.
TGAAGGATAATTAAAACAGTGACGGAAAAATTCAAAATAGCTGCGGGTTATATTTTAATCTGTCTTATATGGGGATCCACATGGCTTGCCATCAGAGTGGGTCTTGACTACTTGCCTCCGCTTATTTCTTCCGGCATCCGTTTTTTTATGGGCTCAATTTTTGTTTTTGCTTTCATGAAATTCGCCAGGATCGGCCTGCAGACCGACCCTAATTCCATGCGTCTTTATCTCATACTGGCCATTTTCTCGTTTGTAATTCCGTTCACACTTGTCTATTGGGCAGAGCAGTTTATTCCATCAGGATTAGCTTCAATTGTATTTGCGATAATGCCATTTTGTGTCATCATTTTTTCAAAGATAGCTTTTCCGAACGAGCCGGTCTCATTCAATAAAATATTTGGCGTAATTCTAGGATTCACCGGCATTGTTATAATATTTACTGAAAATTTAACACTTGATCTCTCCCAACAGTTATTCGGCATACTTGCCGTGCTCGTAAGTTCGGCAATGCAGGCAGCCATTGGTGTGACAATAAAAAAATACGGTCATCACTTAAATCCTCTATCTATGCATTTTGTACCGTTATTTATCGCAGGGCTTGTTCTTATAATATCCGCTTTCCTGTTTGAAGATGCATCTAAATGGATATTTAATTTCGCTTCGATCTCCTCAATGGTTTATTTGGCTTTTTTCGGAACGCTCGTGGCATTTACTACATATTACTGGCTGTTAAAAAGAATGAATATTGTGATTCTCTCCCTATCTGCTTTTATCACTCCCATCGTTGCGGTAATTTTAGGATGGGTTGTACTGAACGAGAATTTTTCATTACAGACGCTTCTTGGAAGCGCATTTGTGTTAATCGGAATATTATTTGCTAACTTTCGAGGGCTGATTAATTACTTTAATTCAAAATCGCTGACGGCGTAATGACAAATATAATCCGTATAAGAAACGCCTCTTTTTATGCCTATCACGGCGCAATGAAAGAGGAGCAGCATATCGGCGGAAAATTTGAAGCTGATGTGGATATATACACCGATTTTTCCGAAGCGGCAAAGAAAGATGATCTCAAATTAACAATAGATTATCATGAGGTTTATAAATTTATAAATCAGCTGGTTTATGAGAAAAAGTATTTTTTGATTGAATCTCTTGCTACTATGATTGCCAATGAACTGATGAAAAAATATCCCGGAATTAAGAAGATAGCCGTCCGTGTCAGGAAACATAGTGTCCCGGTGGGCGGAGTGCTGGACTATGTTGAGGCCGAAGTGGTTAAGGAAAATGGAAGATAATATCTTCCTCGCGCTCGGTTCGAACAGGGGGGACAGATTATATTTTATTCGTGAATCGATAAAAAGAATTGATGAGAACGATCGCTGCGAAGTTGTAAAATGTTCTTCAATTTATGAGACAACACCCTATGGTAAAATCGATCAGCCGGATTTTTTAAATTCTGTTATCCGGATCAGATCTGAGTACAATGCTGAGGAACTGCTTCACTTTTTAAAAGAAATGGAAAAACAGATCGGAAGACCGGAAACCGGTGAAAAATGGGGGCAGCGTGAAATTGATGTTGATATTATTTTCTATAATGACGTAATTTATACGGGTGATAAGATTGTCCTTCCTCATCCTGAATTTTTGAAGAGGGATTTTGTTATTATACCTTTGATGGAAATTGCTCCTGATTTTATCCATCCCGTTTTAAAGAAAAGGATAGATAATCTGGATCTTTCTAAAATTGAAAAGCATATCGCACGTAAAATTGAATTTCAATTAATCAAGTAGAATAAATTGACAGAGATAAGATGTATAGCCATCGAAGGGGTCATAGGCGCGGGAAAATCTTCCCTTGCAAGAATTCTTTCGGACCGGTTGAGTGCCAATCTGATAATGGAAGAATTCGAGGAGAATCCGTTCCTTGAAAAATTTTATGAAGACCGTAAACGCTTTGCTTTTCAAACGCAAATGTTCTTTCTCATTAACAGGTTTAAACAACAGCAGCAGTTAAATCAGCAGGATCTTTTTTCCAATTTTATGGTCTCGGACTATATTTTTGAAAAAGATAAAATATTTGCCTATCTGAATCTCTCAGGCGAGGAACTGAAACTCTACGAGACTATTTTTCCTCTTCTGGAAAGGGATATTCCAAAACCTGATCTGGTAATATTCCTACAGTCGAGTCTGGACCGCCTAACTGAAAATATTAAGACCAGAGGAAGAAAGTATGAGCGCAATCTAACCAGAGCTTATCTGGCCGAACTCTCAGAAGCGTACAATAATTTTTTCTTCAAATACAACAATACCCCTCTCTTAATCGTTAATACCTCCGAGATAGATTTTGTAAACAAAGAGGGGGATTTTGAAGAACTTTATGCACAAATATTCAGGGAGGACCGCGGATTTATTGAGTATTTCAATCCGGAGCCGAGAGGATAAAAGATGAATTTGATTAGAATAATCCTCTGGGCAGTAATAATTTATCTGATTTTCAGCACTATAAGAAATCTCTTCCGATATCTGTCTTCGGCCGGAAAGAGCGGTAAGAACGGCGAAACAAAAAAGAAAAAACAGGGGAAATATAAAATAGAGAAAGAGGATGTAATCGAAGCTCATTTCGAGGAGATCGATCCATCTAAATCAGATAATCAAAAAGATAACAATTAATGTCCCCGAAAGATCATTTCAGAAAATTTACAGTTAAACTATTAGAAAAATATTTTGCCGTAACACCGCTGTCGGACGGATCATTAGACACTCCCAAAAAAATATTAATAGTACGCCAGCATAATCAATTTGGCGATTTGCTGGCAAGCGTATCACTCTTCCGCGCCGTCAAGGAATCTATCCCGGATGCTCATTTAACGCTTGTCGCCAGTCCGGAAAATTATTTTGCAGTAATCAATAATAAATTTATTGACGAACTAATAGTCTTTGATAGAAAAAAAATATTTTACCCCGGTTATTTCATACGCTTTAAGAAAGAGTTGCAGGCGAATTATGATCTTGCGATTGTTCCCACAACAGTTGCCATTTCGATGACGAGCTGTTTGCTTGCTGCATTCTCGAAGGCGCGAATTAAAATTGGTCCCGTTAGTTTAAATGGAAAAAGAAACGATCTCGATTATCTTTTTAATTACCGTGTAAATCTTGACTGGCGTAAATGCCCGGATGCACATGTATCGGATTTCATACTGGATATTGTACGGCCATTCGGCATTAAAACTAAGAATTACAGCTCCAGCATTTCATTTGATGAAAAGGATGAGGCATTTGTTAATGAATTTATTGATGCGATTTTTCCAAAAGAGTATGATCTGCTCATGGGTTTTCATATCGGTGCCGGAAAAGAACAGAATCGCTGGTCGCTGGATAAGTACATAGATTTAATCGAGCGGATCAATTCCAAACATAAAATTAAATTTTATTTTACGGGCTCCGAAGCGGATTCCGAAGAACTGAATTATGTTAAAAAACATTTTGGCAGCCGAGGCGGTTATTTTCTTAATAACACGATTCCTCAGTTGGCGGCATTAATAGCCAAGAGCAATCTGTTTATCACTAATGATACCGGCGTAATGCATGTGGCCGGAACCACAAAAACTCCTCAGATCTCAATCTTCGGCCCTACTAATCCATTCAATTGGGCGCCCGTGGGGCATCAGAAATATTTTTTAAGAAAATCTGAACTGATTGATGATGTTACAGTTGATGATGTTGAAAATCTATTTGAAATTATTTTTAAAAAACAATCATCATTAAATGAAAAAAGTTCGTAAAAATATTGCCGCTGTGGATGTCGGAACGAACTCCTTTCATCTCATTGTGGTTGAAGCCGGCGGTCCTGATAAGTTTGAAATCATTGACCGGGAGAGGGAAGTAATCCGTCTGGGAGAAGGAAATCCGGGTGATATCAAAACGATTAATCCGGATGCTATGAAGAGAGCAATAAAAACATTGAAAAGTTTTAAGGGAATTTCAGACTCCCATTCCGCCCCTCTGAGAGCGGTCGCTACGAGCGCCGTACGTGAGTCTTCTAATAAAAATGAGTTTATTAAAAGGGTATGGGAAGAAACCGGTGTAGAGATTGAAATTATCAGCGGTCATGAGGAAGCACGTCTGATTTATCTCGGAGTTCTTAAATCTGTGCCGATCTTCGATATCAGAACTCTGGTAATTGATATAGGGGGCGGCAGCACGGAATTTCTTATAGGTGAAAAGGGAAAGACTTTATTTTCTGTCAGTTTGAAATTAGGTGCAGTCAGACTTATGCAGAAATTCCTCGAAGGACCCGAACTCACGGATGAGTCAATACAGGAATGCCGCAACTGGATTCATGGTGAATTATTTAATGTCGCTGAAGCAATTAAGGAAATTGGATTTGACAGCTGTGTCGGATCATCCGGAACGATTATGGCCACCGGATTTATGATTGAAGCTCTCCAAAAAGGCCGGAAATCAAATGATGTGATACTGAATAATTATGAATTTGCCAGAGAGGATTTTTTAAAAATTCGCGATGAAGTATTAAAAAGAAAAACCGAGGAAAAAAGAAGAAAAATTCCGGGATTGGACGATAAACGAGCAGATATTATTCCGGCGGGAATTATTATCCTTGATGAAATATTCGAACTCCTAAACCTGAAAAGGATGATGATTTCCTCATATGCATTAAGGGAGGGAATAATAATTGATACTTTGCAGAAAGAATTTTCCGAGAGCATCGAACCTGTCTTCTCGGATATCCGCAAAAACAGTATCAAGCATTTAGCGGAATCTTTTGAATACGATCACCACCATTGCGAATTTGTTGCATCACTTTCAGTTCAGCTTTACGATCAGTTAAAACCGCTGCACATGCTTGATGACAAATGCCGTGAGTATCTTTACGCAGCTGCGTTGCTTCATGATATCGGCTATCAGATATCCCACACTAATCACCATCACCATAGTTTTTATATTATCAAGAACAGCGAGATGCTGGGGTTTAATGAGACCGAGATAAGTGTGATAGCTCATGTGGCGCGTTATCATAGAAAGAGTCACCCCAAACAAAGCCACGACGAGTTCTCCTCACTGACTGAAAAGACGCAGACCATTATTAAAAAATTAGCGGCAATTTTGAGAGTAGTCGATGCCCTGGACAGAACACATTCAAATGTTATTCTTCGAATCGATTCTGCCATCAAAAAGAATGAAGTAATCTTAAAACTGGTTACCGATGAATTGAAAGATCCGGAAATTGAATTGTGGAATCTTGAGCGGAGAAAGGGACTGTTCGAAGAGGTCTTTTTCAAAAAAATAGAAGTGGAGATATTTAAAAAATAAAAATATTTGGTATTTCCGGTAATTATGCTTTTGGCAATGTAAAGTAAATGGAAGTGCCCCGATCCACTTCACTCTGAACCCAGATTGTACCCCCAAGTTTTTGAATCATCTCATGACAGAGAATCAATCCGAGCCCTGTTCCAATTTCACCATCAGTTCCCTTCATAGTATGAGTATGATCGATCCTGAAAAGTTTATCCAGATCCTCTTTTGGAATTCCAACCCCGGTGTCGCTGACGCAGATTTCAATGAAGTCATCAATAATCGATGCAGAAATCGTAACCGCTCCCCCCTTGCGCGTGAACTTAATGGCATTAGTCACAAGATTCTCAAGAACTGAACTAAGCATCCTTTCATCAGCGAGGACAGAAATTTCCTCTCCGATATTATCTTCAAGGCTGATTGATTTAGCTATTGCGTTTGGCGTAATCAGATTGACCACATAAATTACTACCGCGCGGAGTTCTAGGGTCTCAATGTTGCATTCCATACGGTTGGTCTGCAGTCTGGACCAGCTTAAGAGATGTTCAATCAGCGAGAATAAATTCTTGGTGGCCTTATAAATATTATTGGAAATCTTTTTAACTTCTTCATCCAGAAGGTCGTCATAATTTTCAGCCAGCAGATTAGAGAATCCTAATAATCCCTGGAAAGGCGATTTAAGGTCATGTGCCACTATCGAGAAAAATTTATCCTTGGTGGCATTTAGTTCTTTCAGATTTTCCTGGGATTTCTTTAATTCATCAAGAGTAAGTTTTTGCTCAGTTATATCGGTAAATGTAGTGAATATCCTATGCGGTATTGTTTCGTTTTCCCTGAATTCCGGGACGGCTTCCAGTATAATCCATCTGTGTGATTTATCCTTAGGATGATAAACCCGGAGAGTAATATTGCTTACGCGTTTACCGGTTTGAAGTGCTAAAATCGATGGATGCTCATCACCTTCAAAATTGGGATCACGCTTATGGATGGATCTCCATTTAGGATCTATTGATAGTCTGCCTATAAATTCATTATCGGATAATCCCAAAATCCGGTAAGCTGCCGGATTGGCGGAAATAATATTTCCCTCCGAATCCTGATATACAACTCCCTGCGCCATGGCTTCAAACAGATGTCTATACCTCAATTCGGTTTCTTTTATGAGGATATCTGTCTTTTTCTTCTCGGTTATATCCCGGACAATTATACAGACGACTTCTTTATTAAGGTAGCTTATCAGACTCAGGGTTACCTCGGAGTCCATGAGAGTGCCGTCCTTCCGTCTTTCCTTTCTTTCACCCCGAATTATATTTTTAAATTTGATCACTTCACTTATATAATCACCATTTCTATCCTGATTTGTTGATGTGAGATCATAGGCGGTCAGATGTTCCAGTTCCTCTTCTGTATACCCGGTCATTCTCTGATATGCAGAATTTGAGCTGATTATTTTCAGTGTTTCGATATCATGCAGGATAATGCCGTCATTTATCTGCTCCACTACTGCGCGGTATCTTTCCTGACTTTTCTTTAATGCCTCTTCGGCAGTTTTTCGTTCTGAAATATCCCGGAATACGAATACCGCTCCGGAAATTTTGCCTTTATCAAAATGTATTAGAGATGTGGTAGCTTCGATTATAGTTGTTGTATTATCGTGTCGCTTAAGTACCAGTTCCTTGTTTCTTATCTCCCCGTTATTATTTCTCAGAATAGTGCGGATGGGATTTTCAATTTCTAGTCTGGATTTATAATCGTATAATTTGAAAAGATCAAAGACAGAATTACCAAATAAATATTCTTTTTTGCTATTAAGTTTAAAGAGTGCAGCTTTGTTAACATAATTTACTACACCAGATTCATCGGTAGTTATAATTCCATCGTTGATATTGGTTAAGGTAGCATCGAGCCAGTATTCAGTCTCCCTTTGTTTTAACTCAACGGATCTTTTGTAAAGCGCAACTTCAATCGAGATTTCAAGTTCCCTCTGTTCAAACGGTTTAATTATGAACCCGTACGGAGTAGTTAGCTTAGCTCTGGCGAGAGTCTTTTCATCGGAAAAGGCTGTGAGGTAAATAACGGGTGTGTCCTGTGTTGAATGGATGATTTCAGCGGTCTGAATTCCGTCCAGATCTCCATTGATGTGAATATCCATAAGGATGAGGTCGGGCACAAACTCATTAGCCTTTTGAATGGCATCCTCTCCGGTTGCGGCAGTACCTACAACTTCATAGCCGCTCCGTTTTAGACGGTGGGAGAGTTCCATCGAGATAATCATCTCGTCTTCTACCACCAATATTTTGTTGTTTGCCATTTCCTCGAATTCCCCTTTTATCCCACTTCAAAAGAAAAATAATTATCAGAATCTTATGAGCCGGATTGTCAATTAAGATGATCCCAAATGAATTTTTCCGGTAAACCGGCATGAAAGAGTGGTTATAAGATGGATTCGTTTGCTGAAATGGTAAAATTCATCCGCCTCCCAATCATACTCTACGCCCTCGATTTTAACGACTTATTTTAAGTTCTCTGCTCCTCTTAAAATTATTAAAACAAAATGACGGTCATATTTATTTTCGTCGCATTCTGATCTGAGATCCCACCATTAGGATACAAGCCATTTCCCGACTCTCATATTATCGGATAAAAGGGGAATAAATTGAGGCAAAGGGGTTATTTTTTTAATCATCCGATCAGAGCAGTCGGTTTGTTTCCCCCTCTTAAATATATGGATTAATTTTATCTTCTCAATTATTCTAATATAATGAATAATGTTAAAAAATAGATTTTTTGCTTTTGTAACCGGGCGTTAATTATATTTGACAACTTAATTTTTGAAATAAATATATATAATTATGAGACCATCGGTATACATTAAGGATCTGGGAAGTCATGTTGGCGAAGAAGTTACCTTAAAAGGGTGGCTCTATAATAAGAGATCGAGCGGGAAAATTAAATTTCTTATTATGCGCGATGGAAGCGGGTATGTACAATGCGTTGTGTTTAAAGGAAATGTTTCCGAAGAAATTTTTGAAAATGCCGACAAGCTTACACAGGAATCATCATTCGAAGTTACGGGTAAAATTAAAGCTGAACCCCGTTCCGTTGGAGGTTACGAACTTGACGCCTCCGATGTGAAAATTATTTCCATCGCCCACGAGTATCCGATTACACCCAAGGAACACGGGATCGAAGCGACCGCGCTTCACACCAACCTTGAAGCGGCCAAGGAAATCGCCCGCCAGCTACGCCTGCGCGACATGGCCGGTCTGGTCGTGATCGACTTCATCGACATGGATTACTCCAACAACGTCCGCAAAGTCGAAAAGGCGATGAAGGACGCGCTGAAAAACGACCGCGCGCGCATTCAGGTGGGCCGCATCTC
>PGYS01000130.1 GCA_002839795.1 Ignavibacteriae bacterium HGW-Ignavibacteriae-3
AATTTCAACTCTTAACAGTTTTATCTTTTTGAGCGCCACTACATTCGGAAGGGACTTCGTTTTCAAATTCAAGAAAAATGCTAAAGAGAACAAAATTTCGATGTATACAAGACTTGGACTAATATTTTCTGCAGTCATTTCCGTTGCTCTTGCCTATTTTATACAGTCCGTAATTTCAATCTGGTACCTTATCGGCAGCATTTGTATTCCCGGAATAATATTATTGGTCTTTGGAGCCTACTACATAAAATTCCGTGTTAGCAGAGAATTCGCACTGGTTGAAATAACAGGCGGTGTGGTTGCAAGTCTAGGATGGTTTTTCCTAAAAGGAGAATTAGCCCAAAACAGTATTTTAATTGAAGTTGAACCGATGATCGCCGGATTACTTTTCGTTTCAATTGTTCATTTAATTGGCATAATCAAACTGAACGCTTCCTTTTCCCTTTCTGTAAAACAGAAAGAAAAATAGAAATTACCAAACAGATTAGAATGACAATGAGCGAAAGAGAAGTTGAGATTTCATGGAAATCAGAAACCAGCATTTTAAACCCAACAAACGCTAAAATTACAGCAACACCATACTTCAGGTAAACAAACAAATCGACAATTCCCGCAAGCGCGAAATAAAGAGCCCGCAGACCAAGTATTGCAAATATATTTGAAGTTATTATTATAAAAGGATCATGTGTAATCGCAATCACAGCAGGAATAGAATCAACAGCAAAAACTATATCTGCCGATTCTATCAGAAGCAATGCGAGAAAAAGGGGAGTAACGTAATTAATAGAATTTTGTTTTGTAAAAAATTTGGCTCCCTCATAATCGGTAAGAATATTGAACCTTTTTGAAATAAATTTGATCACAACATTACTTTTCAAATCGATCTTCATCTCCGACCCGAATGCCATTTTGTAGGCAGCATACAGCAGGACAATTCCAAAGACATAAATAATCGGGTGGAAGAGTTTGATTAATGTAACCCCCGCGAGAATGAAAAGAATTCTTAATACTATCGCGCTTATAATTCCCCATTTCAAAACATGCGGCTGGTTTTCTTCCTTGATCCCTAAAACGTTAAAAACCATCAAAAAGACGAAGAGGTTGTCAACGGAAAGTGACTTTTCAACCAGATACCCGGCAAGAAACTCAATTGCTTTCTGTTTCCCATCTTCTAAAAAGAATAAAATAATCAGATTAAAAAGAAGAGCGGTTGCTATCCAGACACCGCTCCAAATCAGACTGGATTTTATTCCTATTTTGCCTTTTCTATGATCCGTAGCATACAGATCAATGTAGAACATAATTAGGATCAGGACAGAAAAGATTATCCAAAAAATAAAGTGATTATGCATGCGCGCCTTAAGGTAATAATATGCCCACGGATAGGGTCGTGGTCCACAAACCCTTTTTATCGCCCTGAGCTGATTGTGTTATATTAAATGAATTAACTATTTTTCCAGACATTTTATATGATTGTTCACGCTCATTCCATGCCTTTTCCGGATCAAAATCAACGCCCAAAGTAGTAGCAAGCATAGTAGCTGCCAGATCTTCAGCGTATTCTCCTGCAACTTTTTCTGTTTCGCCATAGGGATGGTGTTCTGAGAGATATCCATACATCTGTTTATCTGCGGGGATAGCAACACCAATGGAAGAAGCAATTAACCGGTTAGGTTCATTTGTTGAATTGCGGGCCATAACGCAATGTGTAATGAGGCCTGGTTTAAGCAGTTTTAATCCCGCTTCTTTGCTCAAGCGCTTGCATCCGACCGGAAAAATACTGCTGACCGAAACCAGATTACAAATTTCAATACCTGCATTTCTAAGTGCTAATTCAAATGATGCAAGATATTCTTTATGTCTTCCGACACCCTTTGTGAAAAAGATTTTAGTTGGTACGTACAATGTGGTTTCCTCCTTTTGACTAATTACAAATCAATTTAATAAAATTTCTCTTACCGACTTTCAAAATTTTAGTTTTATCTATTTTAATTATCTCTTTTATATCAGTTACTTTCCTGCCGTCAACTGTAACACCACCTTGAGCCACCAGACGGCGTGCTTCGCCCTTTGACGGAGCAAATCCGACTTTTACAATCAGATCAATAATTTCGATCTCATTGACCTCGGGAGCAAACCGAAACTCCTCAATATCGTCCGGTATTCCTTTCTTAATAAAGATGTTGTCGAACTCTTCTTCCGCATCTTGCGCGTCTTTAGAAGAATGATACATTTCAACCAGCTTTTTACCTAGAAGTCTTTTTATATTTCTTGGGTTAATCGATTTATCTAACAAATCTTGCTTAATTTGATTAAGATCACTTATAGGTACATCAGTCGTTAGAACATAGTAAAGATATATCAGATCATCGGGAATAGACAGAGTTTTGCCGTATATTTCTTTAGGTGATTCATTGATTCCGATATAATTATCAAGAGATTTACTCATCTTTTCAACACCATCCGTTCCCACAAGAAGCGGCATTGTCAATATTACCTGCGGCTCCATCCCGAATTCCCTCTGTATATCCCTGCCTACTAATAGATTGAATTTTTGATCCGTGCCACCGAGCTCAACATCACTTTTAATTGCCACAGAATCCATAGCCTGCGCCAGGGGGTACAGAATTTCATGCATGCTTATCGGAATCCCGCCTTTGTACCTTTTAGTGAAATCATCTCGCTCAAGCATTCTGGCTACCGTATATTTTGATGATAGCTTAATCACATCCTCAAATGTCATTTTACCAAGCCATTCGGAATTATAGACAGTCTTAGTTTTCTTCTGATCCAATATTTTTGCCGCCTGTTCAAAATAGGATTTCCCATTTTCTCTGGCCTCATCAGAGGAGAGCGGCGGTCGTGCGGAATTCCGTCCAGATGGGTCGCCTATCATTCCGGTGAAATCGCCGATTATTAAAATTGCCTGATGACCGATCTGCTGAAACTGGGCCAGTTTTCTTAATACAACCGAGTGACCAAGATGAAGATCCGGTCTTGTTGGATCGCATCCGAGTTTAATATTGAGCGGGAAATTTCCTTTAATTGACTTTTCAATTTTTTTGACTAATTCCTCCTCCGGAATAATCTCCGAAGTACCTCTTTTTATCAAATCCATCTGCTCGTTGAGAGTAGGGAAGGATATCTTTTTATTCAATAGTTTCTCCTGATTGACTACTTTAATTTTCTTTGCATATCCCGGTTAAGATCTCTTTTAGCAATCTCCTGCCGTTTATCGTATTGCTTCTTGCCTGTCGCAACAGCCAATTCAACCTTAACCTTACCGTTTTTGAAGTACATCCTCAGCGGAATAAGCGCACCGCCTTTTTCTGAGACAGCTTTAATAAGTTTTCTTATTTCACTTTTATTTAACAATAATTTTCTTTTTCTAACCGGATCATGATTATTAATACTCGCCTGATCATAAACCGAAATATTGGCATTCATCAGCCAGACTTCTCCATTTGTGATAGCAGCATACGAATCTACTAAATTGGCTCTATTCAAACGCAGTGCTTTCACCTCTGAACCGACAAGAACTATCCCAGCCTCATAAGATTGAACGATGAAATACTCATGTCTGGCTTTCCTGTTTACAGTTATATCCTTCTCAGGGGAACTTTCCGCCAATGGCTTCAGATTTATCCTTTTATGAAAAATTGACTGCAAAATTTATTTTTATTGTAAGTTAATTGCAAGGATTTATCTCTTTTGGGTAAAATAGTTTAAATGAAGCAATTCTCCCTCAAAGCTTGGTGCAGTCAGTTTGTTTGAGTAAATTTTCAACTAAATTTTTAAAGATATTTATGCCGGAAAAACATTTCTACGAGCAAGAAAAATATACTCAGGATTATCTTTTACCCTATTTTCTCAATGTCATTCCCGATTTCAAAAAGAAAAGTATTTTGGAAGTCGGGTGTGCGGAAGGGGGATTATTAACGTCACTGCAAACATTAGGAATAAAAGTCTGCGGTGTGGAAATAAGCCCTGACCGGGCGGCGTTAGCCAGGGAAAAAAATAATTCATTAAAAATTATCGTTGGAGATATTACGGATCCGGCGCTTCCCGGAATTTTGAATGAAAAGTTCGATCTGATAATTATGAGGGAAGTGATTGAACATATCTATGATAAAGAAGCTGCCTTTAACAATCTGGATAAACTGCTTAATACCAATGGATTTTTCTACATCAGCTTTCCGACCAAACGATCTCCCTTCGCTGGACATCAACAGATAGGAAAAAGTTTTTTAAAAAAGCAATTCCATACCTGCATACACTGCCGCTAAGATGGTTAAAATTAGCTGCCGGTTCATTGGGAGAAAATCCGGGCTACATTGATGAAATAAAACTTCATTACAATACCGGATGTACTATCAAAAAATTCGAGGATTTATGCGCGGAGAAGAATTTCATTCCGGTCAAAAAAGATTTATTTCTTTTTAGACCGATTTATTCGCAGAGATTCGGACTGCCCACACTCAAACTGCCTGGTATTCCGATAATAAGAGAGTATATTTCATTCGGCTGTGAGGCTGTTCTTCAAAAAGTTTCGCGCGATCAGGATAAAAAAAAATTATGAGGAATTTGTTAAAATGAAAGTTAAAACAAATTATTATTTCTCCGGAATGAATATCGATTGGAGATGGTATAGCAATATTGTCCGGATCTGTTTAATGTCTCTTATCCTTTTGATAATCAGCGGCAAAAGCAAGTTCGCGCAGGATCAAACCTTAAATTTTCAGATCGATTTCAATGAGATAAACGGTGAATTAACATCCAAAGATTTATATAAAAAAGATTTTGGCAGATACGACGGGTACAATATTGATTTATACGCAGGTGAAGCCGTTAATTGCATTGTCTATTCAAACAGCTTTCAGCCGGTACTTGCTCTCGTCAATTCCAAGGGAGAGATAGTTAAACAAAGTGATAAGAACAGAAACGGTTACGCGAACATCGCTGTAATTATACCGGCAACAGATAAATTGGTTCTGTATGTAATTGGAGAGGAAGCATCGAGAGGGAAGTATACATTGCAAACCTCGGTAGCCGAACCGAAGTCCCTATATGTAAGCGACGGAGCTGAATTCTGCACCAAGCTTGATTTTCTTCTTGCCCACTCAATTGCATATTTCTCTTTCATTGATAATCCGGCTCTCACAAATCAGCCGCTCGTAAAATTTCCTGAAACTGTTGACGTATTTATAGATGAAGAAGATGGAGCGTATAAATCAGTCTTATATAGTGATAAAGATTTATCTGTAGCAGAAATAAGTTTTAAAAAAGTATCAGACAAAATCAAATCCTGTCTTGGTACTGACTGGAAATATTCATCCGCCAATTGGCAGCGGGTTGAAGATCACAGAGAAAAATATGTTTCGTTCGAGGAAACAAACAAAGATAAAAAGCGCTATGTAAAGGTTGTTCTTTTTGATTATACTGACTCAAAACAAAATGGCTCGGGTAATTCTATGGTGACTCTGGAGATCAGCAGAAATCATTAATCGTTCCAAGTTAGCTTATCATGGATTTTCGGAAATATGCCAGCAATTCATAATACCATTTTGAATTCTCGGATAGGCCTGTTAGAAATCAGAGGTACGAAGGATACCGTAATGTCCATACTTTTTGTGGATAGGGAAACTGCCGGTGAAAAAAGATCTACTCCTTATCTGGAGTATTGCGCAGATCAGCTGAAACAATATTTTGAGGGAGTCAGACAAGAATTTGATCTGAATTTAATTACTGAGGGAACCGAGTTTCAGAAAAAAGTCTGGAATTCACTGTTAAAAATTCCATACGGCAGTATCGAAACTTATTTAGGTCAATCCAAAAATCTTGGTCACACATCAGCGGTAAGGGCAGTGGCTGCAGCGAACAGCCGGAATAAAATTCCGATAATTATACCTTGTCACCGGGTCGTAGGAAGTGACGGAAAACTGACCGGATATTCCGGTGGTCTTTGGCGTAAGAAATGGCTTATTCAGCACGAACGGAAAATTTGCGGATTTGAAAACCAGCTTGAATTACTGCCTTAAATTATTGTTCCTATTGGGAGCATGCTTTTTTTCAATTAATTATTAAGACGTGATGATAATACAAAAAGAGATAATTTTGAGTCCCAAATCGAGAGGATTTCATCTGATTACTGCTGAAATACTCACAAATCTTACTGAGTTAAAATCCTTTTCCAAAGGTTTTGCTCACATTTTTATCAAACATACATCAGCTTCTATAACCGTAAATGAAAATGCCGATCCAACCGTCCGGGCTGATATGGAAACATTTTTTAACAGAGCCGTTCCTGAGTCTGATATTCGTACGTTCCAACACACGTTGGAGGGCCCTGATGATATGACTTCACACATTAAGAGTTCTATTTTAGGGAGTTCAGTGACTCTACCGGTTACGGATGGGAGTTTAAATCTGGGTACATGGCAAGGTATCTATCTTTGTGAACACCGAAACCGGGGCGGATCCAGACGCCTTGTAGTTACGATTTATGGAGAATGATACTAAGATAAACATTCAGAAGATGATAAATTGAAGTTGATAAGGGGAAGAGAGTAAAAAATATAATTAATGGAAAATCATTCCAAATTCACTATTTATACTTTACATAATATACATTATGCGTAGATTCTCAGTTATATTTAAAAAAGCCTTCTTTTGACTTTCTTCCTAACTTGCCGGCTGCAACCATCTTTTTCAGCAACGGACACGGTCTATATTTTGAATCATTAAAGCCCGTGTAGAGCACTTCCATTATCGCCAAGCAAACATCCAGTCCGATGAAATCCGCAAGCGTCAGAGGGCCCATAGGATGGTTCATACCCAGTTTCATAACAGTGTCTATATCTTCAGCAGAAGCCACACCCTCAAATAAGGAGTATATTGCTTCGTTTATCATAGGCATTAGAATACGATTGGCTACAAACCCGGGATAATCAAAGACTTCAACCGGGGTTTTACCGAGCTCGATCGATAGCTGTTTAATGGTTGAAAATGTTGAATCACTTGTAGCATAGCCTCGAATAATCTCCACGAGCTGCATTAAAGGTACCGGATTCATGAAATGCATACCAATAAATCTATCCGGACGTGTTCCGGAACCCAACTCAGTTATGGATATTGAAGAAGTGTTAGAGGTAAATATAGTTTTTTCAGGAAGTAGAGAATGTAACTTATTATATATAGACATTTTAACCGATTTATTTTCAACTACAGCTTCAATAACGAGGTCTATATCTCCGGGAATTGAATCCAGATCGGTCAAAGTCGAAATATTTTTTAAAATAGAATTGTATTGATCCCGGGTTATTGTGTTCTTCTTAATAAGTCTATCGAGGCTATTATTTATGTTCTTCAATCCACGATCGATAAAACCTTGCTCCGTGTCCATAAGAACTACTGAATAGTTTTTAGAAGCAAACACTTGGGCAATTCCGCTCCCCATAGTTCCTGCTCCGATAACGGCAACTTTTTTAATATCCATTTTATCCCTCAAAATTTCTAATTGGTTCACTCCCCTATTTTTATTATTTACCGAAAGGGGATTTTATGTAAAAATTAATCGATTTCGAATGAGAGACAGCATTTCAACTTTCCACATGGACCGCTCAATTTTCCCATGCTGGATAGCAGATTCTGTTCGTTTGCCAAATGTGTGGTAATTCTCCTAAAACTGGGCAGGAATGCGCAGCAACAGAATTCACGTCCGCAGGTCCCGGCCCCACCGACCTTTTTCGCTTCGTCCCTTACACCAATTTGTCTCAATTCTATTCGTGTTTTAAATTCTGAAGCCAGATCTTTGGCCAATTCCCTGAAATCGACCCTGTTTTCTGAGGTGTAAAAGAAAAATAATTTTTTCCTGTCAAATTGATAGTGTATGCTGACCAACTTCATACTCAAACTAAACTTATTAACTGCGTCCCTGAATATCTTTTCAGCTTTCTTTTCATCCAGCAGATTCCTCCTTACGCGATCCAAATCCTCTGAAGTGGCTTTCCTGACTACCCGCGGCAGCTCTTCATCATAATAACCATACGAATGACGTTTTAATCGGACTATCTCTCCTATAAGCTTGACCTGTGCGACTTCGAATGAATCATGATTCTGGACAATGATAAAATCATCCGGGAATATTTCTAGTTCCGACATATCTGCAATTTCACAATAATCACCATTTAATAAACCGTTACATTCAATCTCAACAATCCTGCGTTTATCGATAGGAACAATTGGGGGTAAACAAGTTGAGCAGGAAAAGCATCCGCTAACATTATTATGTTTACTCTGAATGGCTTTAATTATAATGGATTCGAAAAGGTTACCGGCAGATTGAGGTTGATCAGGGATTCCAACAATACCCTCTTCCTTTGATAGCTTTACTAAGGAGAGATCTATATGGTACAAAAGTTATTTCCTTATTGAAAGAGAAGCTATTTCAAATATAAGATTCAGGCTGATTACATTCAAGTTTGCATTTCTTATTTGTAAGATTTCCAAATTATCGAGAGAATGGAATATTTTGCTTATATCCGCGTGTGCAAATTTATTATTGAATTTGGAAAGGGTATCGATATGCTCGCTGAAATAATATTCCGGAATAGAATAGCGGTTTTTTACAACGTCGGAGAGCCAGGTTTTTATCATCCTGGAGAGAATACCGATCGATTTATCCGAACTGTTTTTTAGGAATTCAGATATTTCTTTATAGGCAGAATGATATTTTTTTGCCAGTGAATAACGCAGAATTGAGATTGTCCTTTCAAGAATATCTTCAAACTGATTATTTATTAAATCGAGTGCTACAAGCGGTGAACCTTCCGAAAATGGTGCAACTTTTTCTGCCAATTCTTTTTCTATTGAAAAATAATTCACCAGTATTTCTGCAATTGAATTAACCGTAAGATATTCAAAATTAACCTGCCAGCATCTGGACTGTATGGTTTGGAGCAATTTTTCTTTATCCGAAGTTATAAAGAAAAATATTATTCCCTCCGGCGGTTCTTCCAGATTTTTTAAGATCGCATTTTGAGCAGTATCGTTCATCAAATTAGCATCCAGAATAAAGATAAACCTGTAGTTTATTTCGTCTGCTGATGTAACGATGAATTTCGTGATTTCACGAATGCTGCTGATCTTGATCGTATTTGCATTTTCAATAGTTATCCGGTGATAAGGATTACTGATTTTTTTTTGAATTTCCTCATTTAAGGATTCTATAATTTCCTTTGAAAGTTTTTCAGTCGCCGTGTCATCGGCTCCCTCACCTTTACCTCTCGGTAAGGGAAGAACTAACTTTAGATATGGTTCCTGAAGCGATGCGATTTTTTTTTGAATAGTATTTAAGTGCGGACTATCTTCGGATTTATTCAATAGCTTTGAAAACTGAAGGGCGGTAAAGAATTTTCCAACACCATCCGGACCAGAAAAAAGAAAGGCGTGTGGTACACGCCTTTCTTTATAGATCTTAGATAAAATTAATTTTGCTCTTTCCTGTTCAAATATGGCATCCCAGATTTCATCCATTCTTGTTCCAGATATTACGACTTAAACTCATCATCATCATTATAAAAGAAATCTTCATCACTGGGGTAATCCGGCCATATATCTTCTATTGATTCATATGGTTCATCGGAATCTTCCAGTTCAAGAAGATTCTCGACTACTTCGAGAGGGGCCCCGATTCTCTCAGCATAATCTATTAATTCTTCCTTTGTAGCAGGCCACGGAGCGTCATCGAGATAAGATGCTAATTCGACGGTCCAAATCATTGTCAAGTCTCCTGAAATTTTTACTGTTTTTTGACAACTTCAAATATGCTGACATCATCATAGATAAAATTTCGCGGGTCTAACGCAATACCATTCTGTCTAACTTCATAGTGAAGATGCGGACCGGTAGATAGCTTCCCCGAATTTCCCGTAAGGGCTATAAAATCCCCTCTTTGAAGATGCTGCCCTTTTTTAACTTTTATAGCTTCTAAATGTGCGTAAATTGTCTTGTAGCCGAAACCATGATCAACTTCCAGAGTATTTCCGTAACCTCCCCGTTTACCGGCAAAAGAAACTACCCCGGCGCCGGGTGCGTAAACTTTGGTTCCGGTATCTGTAATTATGTCTATACCGTTATGCATCCTCATAAACTTCAAAATCGGGTGCATTCTCATTCCAAAATCGTCTGCAATCGAACCCTCACAGGGCCGTATCGCAGGCAGAACATCAAATAACTTTTCGTTATCGGCTAGTGATTTGCTGATTTCATCATAATTATTCTTTTCGAGTTTAACTTTAAGGGAAATATTATCCACATAAGAATCTAATTTATCTATATAATTTTCGTAACCGCCCAGACTGGAAATTTTTATCGGCTGAAATACATCGCCACCGGTTCCGAATGTTTCACCGGGATCCAAAGGCTCCAAGTTTGCTTTTAGTCTGAGATCCTTACTTTGGGAAGAGATGGACGCAATTCTCTCATCCAGCCCTTTATACTGATCCAATAAGTGATCGAATTTTTCTTTAAGGATCGTATTATTTCGTTTTAATGACTTCACTTCCGAATCCGGATTAATAAATTCATTAAATACCAGGAAAGTTCCGAACACAAAAAACGAAACGATGACAGAAAAAAATACCACCAGAAACGCAAATTTCTTATAGAAGTTGCGTATCTCGACGAATTTTAATTTTGATTTAGAAAAGTAGTAAAATTTTTTCATAGCATTTTCGGTTGCGAAGATAGTAAATCATGACCCTGTAGTCAAGCAATTAAATCAACTAATTCTTACTCAAAATCATGCTCAAAATAGTCAATTACTCTGTTCATTTCATCGCTTTTTAATCGAATTTTGGACGTTATCCGATCCTGAAGAACCCTTGCAGCATCATATCCATAATGTTTTAGCAGATAATTTAAAGCGATAATTTCGGAAACTACCGTAATATTTTTGCCGGGCAGAATAGGCAATTTTACATAAGGTATATCCACATCCAATATTGAATGTGACAAATCGTCCAAACCTGTTCGCGTATACTCTGATTTGTCATCCCAAACTTCCAATTCTACAACAACTTCCAGACGTTTCTGGAACCTAATCGCCCTGATTCCAAACATACTCCGTACATCTATTATTCCGATACCTCTTAACTCCATGAAGTGTTTAACGATATCGGTTCCGGCACCCATTATAATTCCTTCACCTTTTTTAGTTAGAATCACCACATCATCGGCTACCAGTCTGTGTCCCCTCTCGACAAGATCCAAGGCCACCTCACTTTTCCCGATTCCCGATTTACCGACGAAAAGCATCCCGACACCATAGACGTCAACTAAGGATCCGTGGACCGAAAGCCGAGGAGCAAACTGATCATCCAGAAAATCCGAGATAAGATAAATAGCTTTTGTTGTTGAGAAAGCAGAACCGAAAATTGGGATATTATATTTATTGGCCAGTTCAACCATCTCGGGAAGCGGTTTATGATCATTTGTTATAATCAAACAAGGAATATCATACCTGAATATATTTTCCAGTGCAATAACTCTTTTTTCCTGAGAAAGATTAAGAAGATATTTCATTTCTGTATTTCCGAAAACCTGAATCCGGTTGAAGGAAAACAGTTCCAAAAACCCGGCCAGTGGTAAGCCGGGCCTATGCAAATTCGGGTCCTTGATAAGCCGGTCGAAACCAACCCGCTCATTCAGAAGCTGAATTTTGAAACGGGTAACAGTATTGTTATAAAAAAATTCTACGCTAATACTTTCTTTTTGAGTAATTGCATTATCGTTTATTTTCATCTTTTTTCGGCCTTGTTAAACGCTTCGTTTTAATTTTCTTAAGCTGCTTTTTTAGTTTTATTACGGATAGTGAAATTGATTTCTCGAATTCCTCACTTTCAGTTGTAATGGATATTATTTTCTTTGGAATAGCCACATTAATTTCTACTGTTTTTATACTGTCCTTAAGATGTGTAAAACTTAAGATTACATCTACGGAAATAATCTGATCATTTAGTTTTTCTAAAGTTTTTATTTCTTCTTTGATAAAATCTTTAAGAGAGTTTTTAGCTCTGAATTTACGAGACGTAATTTGAATGTTCATATTATCTCCTTTATGATTTAGGATGAGCTTTTTTATAAGATTTTTTTAACCGCTCTATACTTACATGAGTATATATCTGAGTTGTGGAAAGATTTTCATGACCTAATATTTCCTTCACTGCCATCAGGTCAGCTTCTCCATCAAGCATGTGTGTTGCCGCGCTGTGACGGAGTATATGGGGACTTTTCTTATCTATTTTCTGATCCTTCAAGTAATGCTTAACTATTTGGTAAATATGATGCCGAGTTATACGGCTATTGTCGCTATATGTAAACAAAGGCCGGGATGGTGATATTCCCTCAATTGACTTTATATATTCACTCAATATTTTCGCCGATTTGGAGCCTATTGGAACGATTCTAACTTTGGATCCTTTTCCCGATACGCGCAAACTTTGATTTTTAAAATCAATATCTGAAATATTTAAGTGACACAATTCCGATACTCTTAAGGCGGACCCGTATAGTAATTCAAAAATAGACTTTATCCTGATTGAATTCTTAAAGTCATTTTCCTTATCAACCAAACTAAAAATTTCCAGATAAGAATCAACATTAATCGTCTCAGGAAGCGATCTGGTCACTTTGGGATTTGGAATTTTTGAAATTGGGTTATTATCAATGAGGCTGTGCCGTATTGCAAAATTGAACAATCTTCTGAGCGATGAAAGTTTTCTGGATATGGAACTTTTTGATAATCCGTTCTCGCTCAGGTTTCTCACAAATCCCCGGATTGTTTTCTCGGAAATTTTGTGGATGTAGCCTATTTCCTGATCATTACAAAATCTTATAAATTCATTAAGGTCCCGGTTATAAGCATCAATTGTGTTTTGAGACGCGCGGCTAACACCCGAAAGCTCAGCAAGCATTCTTTCCAAAACTATATGATGCTCATATTGAGCCATTTAAGTAAGTCTAACAGTTAATTTTAAATATCTTCGTCCGATGCTATTATCTCCTCTTCCTCTTCTTCTTTTGCCTTCGGCATTGTCCAGCTTGCGAAATCGCAATCGGGATATTTGTTACAGCCGTAAAATATCTTACCCCGTTTTGTTCTGCGTGTGATTACCTCACCCTC
>PGYS01000011.1 GCA_002839795.1 Ignavibacteriae bacterium HGW-Ignavibacteriae-3
AAGGCAGGATTTTAGAAGCAGAAAAAGAAATGTAATGGTTATATTCCAAATAATAGATGACAAAAAGAGGCGGCGTAGACCGCCTCTTTTTTATTTACGCGGGAATTTTGTCTTTAATTTTTCAACAACAATCGAAGGAACGAATTCTGAAACATCCCCCTGGAACTGCGCCAGATTCCGGATAATCGTGGAATTGAGATAGGTATACCGTGCATGAGGCATCAGGAGGATAGTAGTAATATCTCCGGCGAGTTTCCTGTTCATTAACGCCATCTGAAATTCATATTCAAAATCGCTTATTGCCCTCAATCCGCGGATAATGCCTACTGCGCCGACATGTTTTGCATGATCCACGACCAATCCGTCGAAAGAGTCAACTACAACGCGACTGTAATTTTTAAGACTTTCATTGAGCATCTCAACGCGTTCTTCCACGGAGAAGAGAGAAGTCTTTCCGGGATTTCTTGCCACTGTAATGTTTACCTGTTCGAATAACTCAACAGCGCGGCTCACAATATCTATATGCCCGTTAGTTACAGGATCGAATGTTCCGGGATAAATAACCTTTGCCATAATTACTCTTTTTTGTTAAACGATAAGATATAATACTTTGACTTAAATACAAAAATGCCGGACAGATAATAATTATAATATTTCCTTATAATTTCCTTTGAAAAGATAGATCAAACTGTCCCCCAGCCTTCTAAATGCCTCTTTTCCAAATGCCTCTTCATCTTTCTTTTTTGTTTGAACGGATCTTTCAACAAGAGCAATTCCATCCGGGCTTAAAAATTCCCTGTCGAGAATATTTTTTACTGCACTATGGATATCATCCTTAAAAAAAGGTGGATCGGCAAGGATTAAATCATATTGTCCGTGATCGGCCAGTTTTGTGAATCTGACGGCATCCATCCTGAAGACTTTGCATTCCTCATTAGCTCCGAGGGAGTTAATATTTTCCCCGAGCATTTTGGAAACGTGAAAATCTTTCTCGATAAAGTGGATTTCAGCGGCACCGCGGCTCAACGCTTCAAGACCAAGTGAACCGGAACCGGCATAAATATCTGCGACTTTCATTCCATCCAGATCAACGGAATGGACCAGATAGTTGAATATCGCTTCTTTGTTTTTATCGGTTGTTGGGCGAACCAGCTTGGAATTTGGAAATTTAATAATACGTCCCTTGAATCTGCCGGCTATGATTCTCATCAGACTATTCTTATCGCAATGCCTGTTGCGGCAGTGAAGGAATTGAACTTTAAACGGTACAAAGGATTATTAAGAATTACATCATCCGTCTTCAGCTGATCAAAAGGATTAACAATGCCTAATCCGGTTCCAAAAAAATCTTTCAGTTTATTCTCAAAATCGTCGGTCAGATCCTGTCCGTACAAAAGTATTTTATTGAAATCACCCAGAGTAAGATTGAACTCATTTAATTTATTTACGGCGGTTGTAAGTTCTTCAAAAATCTTTTGAGAAGTGGAATCGAGTACTCTGAAATAAAAAGGGGAGGCTCCGTCCATCACAGAAATCGAAGAATACTTATGGTCGATATAAACACTTAATGAAATTTCATCCTGGTTTTTTTTCCCGTTCAAATTTAGAAATGCGTTGGAGGCAAGATGAGCATTATCGATATATTTAAGAACCAGAAAATTCTGTGTGCAAAATTTATTGATGGCGGCAACAAGGCTTTTATCAACCGCAAAAACTATAGCGCTTTTTTCATGACGGACCTTGCTCTTATCAATTTCGATGTGCTGAATATAAAAATTATTGTGATCTGAGTCCGGGAAGAGAGTGGAGATTTCCCAGCGGAAATGCTCATGGAGATCTTTTTTGACGAGCGCATCATCATAAGGCACTTCAAATATTCTAAAAAAATTATTGGGGAGAGAGAAAGAAACGCTTTGCGCTTCGAGAGGTTTTTTTTTAATGATTTTATCGAATGAATACTGAAGTATGCTAATTAATTTACTTTCCGGAAAAGTTGAACTGAAATTTTCGGCATGTATCGTCTGATCCACATTTTCCAGATAAAATGAATCATCCTTAAAGCTGATTTCAATCAGTTGAAGTTTGGTTTCTGTTAAATTTATGCCGGCATGATTTTTAAACACTATATACAATATTCCTATTAATAATCAATCCAAAGTAATAAGATTACGGATTTTATCAAGCTTCTTTATTCCAATCCCCTTGATATTCAATAATTCATTAATGGATTTAAATCCGCCTTTTTTGCTTCTATACTCAATGATAGCGGCGACACTTTTGGGTCCGAATCCCGGAAGCCGGTTTAATTCAGCGGCGCCGGCTTTATTTAAATTTATTTTCTTTAGTGAAGAGGAATTAATCTTTGATATTTTTCCGGAAAATTTCTCTTTTGTAAAATCCAAAAGTTCGGGTTGAGAAGCAATCTTTTTCTCTTGAAGATTACCGGTTGAATCTGCCATCCCCGGATCGCCCGAGGCGGCATTGAAGAGACTGTCTTCAATTTTGTAGTTAAATTCGAGAAATGCCTTTTCATTTTTTTTGTCCTTTATGATATTTAGAGTTACGGCAATCACGCAGGCAAAAAGAATAAAGAAAACCACATTTGTTTCTGTGGCAGTAAAACCAAATTTTTTGGAGAATTTTTCAAGCGGGTTCATCAGCCCCCCTATTAATTATTAATAGACTGAGATGACAAGAAAAATCAAAAAAAGCAAGAACAAAGATTTTTAGTCAGAGACTTTCATATTGGGAAGTTTCTGAAGTTCCTTTAAAAGATCCTTTTCTTTAGAAGTAACATTTTTAGGTACATGAATATTAATCTTAACAAGTTGATCTCCGGCACCGTGACTGTTCAAGTGCTGAATACCCTTTTCACGCATTTTAAGAAATTTTCCGGATTGAGTGCCGGATTCAATTTTTAATTTTGCCCTTCCGTTCAAGGTCGGCACCTCAACCTCGGTGCCGAGCACCGCTTCGGGATAACTTATAAATAGCTCATAAACAACATTATCTCCATCGCGAACGAAATATTGATGAGGAATCTCTTCAAAAAGTACAATTATATCTCCGGCTGTTCCGTTGTTCTTTCCGGCATTGCCTTCTCCGCGCAGAGTCATATAATTTCCGTCAAATACTCCGGCAGGAACATTAATCTTGATTGTTGTTTCATCATGAACGCGTCCATCGCCCGAACAATTGGAACATGGTTCTGAGATTATTTTTCCGGTTCCGCTGCAGTTATTACAAGGGGCAATATTTACAAACTGTCCGAATATTGATTTTGAAACCTGCCGGATTTCACCAGCGCCGTTACATATAGAACAGGTCTTGAATGCGGAGGAAGTCTTCGCGCCCGATCCGTTGCATGACGAACATTTACCATATTTTTTTATTTTGACTTTTTTTGTCGTTCCGGTTGCAATTTCCTCCAGAGTTAATTTCAGGGAAATTTTCAAATCAGTTCCCGGCTGACCGGTTGAGCGCTGTCTCGATCTCTGCTGCTGCGAACCTCCGAAGAAATCGTCAAAGATCGAAGATCCTCCGAATGATCCGCCGAAAATATCAGAGAAATGACTGAAAATATCATTCACATTTGTGAATCCCGGATCGCCTTTTATGCCGCCGTGTCCGAAGCGATCATACTTTGCGCGTTTTTCATCATTATTAAGAACTTCATAGGCCTCTGCCGCTTCTTTAAAATTATCCTCTGCCTGCTTATCGCCCGGATTTCTATCGGGATGAAACTGCATAGCCAGTTTTCTGTAGGCTTTTTTTATCTCATCTTTTGATGCAGTCTTACTAACGCCCAAAATTTCGTAATAATCTCTCTTTGTCATTAAAACTTTCCCTTAATCCTTCTTCGTTGAATTTTCATTATTATTTTCAAAATCACTTTTACTATCCGGGCTTTCCATCTCCTGACTTACAATGACTTTGGCATGGCGAATTACACGGTCTTTATACATATAACCGGTTTCCAGAACATCCAATACAGTATGCGGAGGCACTCCTTCAGCGGGCTGCTGCATTAGGGCTTCATGAAAATGAACATCGAAAGGTTTACCTTTGGCCTCAATTTTTTTAACACCCTGAGCATCAAGTATTTTTCCGAATTTTTCGTAAACGAGAATTAAACCTTTTGCGGTGGAATCCGAATTTGCGGCCTCATCAATATGCGAGAGCGAGCGTTCGAGATCATCATAAACTGTTAGAATGCTTCTTATAAAAGATTCCGCGGCATACTTTAAAATATTCAACTGATCATTTTCAGTTCTTCGTTTATAATTTTCAAATTCAGCCGCCTTTCTCAATAGCGCATCTTTTAATTCAGCGTTCTGCTTTTCGAGCTCTCCGATTCTTTCGGTATTTAATTCAGATAAATTTATTTCCTGAGCTTCTGACGGAACATCTTTAGGCTGTTTGAAATTTTCTTCTCTTTCAACAGGTATATTATTATCATCCTTTTCGGAACTGTTCTGTTTATTCAATTTTCCATCTTCCATTGTTAATGATCATCTTTGTTTAGTTAATTCCTGCGTAAGTTGCTCGGCAATATAAACCACAGCAGCAACAATTTTGGAGTAATCCATTCTTTTAGGTCCCATAATACCAAGAGTACCGTACTGATCGCCTATCTTGTATTCCTTTGAAATCATACTGTAATCTGAAAGTTTTTCCTCTTTGATCTCCTGACCTATAGATATTGAAACATCATCTTCAACGGGTAATTTCTTTTCGTCAAGAATGTGAATGATAATATCTTTATTTTCAATTAACTCTATCACACTCTGGAAATTCGACAGATCCTCGAATTCAGGCTGCTTCAATATATTTTTTGTACCGGAAATTATAACTTTCTCGCTGCTTGTATCAGTGAATATTTTATCAACCGAATCCAGAAACACGCGGATAATCGGCTGATATTTTCCCGAATCAAAATCTTTAACTCTGTCCTCAAGCGAACTGCGAATCTCCGAAAAGCGAAGACCAGTCAGTTTTTCATTTAAAAATTGCTGAACTGTGGCAATCTGATCTTCCTGTACTTCAGCGTCTATCTCCAATGTTATTGTTTTAACCAGTCCCGATTGAACACTCACTACAACCATAATTCTTGTAGAGGATAGCTGAACAATCTGGATTTTTTTAAGAACTGCCTGTTCAAATCTCGGATAAGTAACCAACGCCAACTGGTTGGTAAGATCACTCAATATGCTTGAAGTGATTTTAAGCAGTTCTTCCGTCTGATTAAGTCCCGTCGCAAAATTTTCATCAATTATTTTTTTTGCGGATTTTTCCAGTTTAGGAGGATCCATTAATAAATCAACATAGAATCTGTATCCTTTATCCGTTGGAACTCTGCCCGCCGAGGTATGTGGATGATTCAAAAATCCCGACTCTTCAAGATCCGACATAATATTCCGTATCGAAGCCGGAGATAATCCGATATCGTACTTCTTCGAAATATTTCTGGAGCCTACCGGATTAGCTGTGAGAATAAATTGATGAATCACAAACCGCAGGATAGCTTTTTCCCTATCTTTTAACTGATATTCTAACATGGCAGATCAAACATACTCATTTTTAGCGGGTTCAAAGTTATCAAAAAAATTGAAATTATTCACTGTAAGAATCATATTCTTAACATCCCTCTCCTTTATTGAGTTCACTGATAATTTTTCGCAAAAGATTTAAGTATATTTTGATTAGAAAAGCCTGAAAATTGGAGAAACTGTGTCGGAAAGTTATAAATCATCCGGTGTTAATATCCAGGCCGGAGACGAAACCGTTGAAAAGATTAAGTCACTTGCCAAATCTACTTTCAATAAAAATGTCCTGTCCGGCATCGGTCATTTCGGTGCATTTTACGGAATAGATCTGAATAGATGGAAAAATCCGGTCCTTGTCTCCAGTGTAGATGGAGTAGGCACTAAATTGAAAATCGCGTTCGCAATGGATAAGCACGATACTGTAGGACAGGATCTGGTAAATCACTGTGTTAATGATATTGCGGTTTGCGGGGCGGAACCACAATATTTTATGGATTATCTTGCTTTCGGAAAACTTTTACCAGAGAAGGCCGAACAGATCATCAGGGGATTTTCGATTGCCTGCAGGGAAAATGGCGTTGCCCTGATCGGCGGTGAAACCGCCGAAATGAAAATGAGTATGATATGTCCGGAACGATTGTAGGCATTGTTGAACGGGATAAAGTTATTGACGGAAAAAGTGTGAAAGCCGGTGATGTTCTTATTGGATTTAAATCTACCGGACTGCATACCAACGGTTACTCACTGGCGAGAAAAGTACTTCTTGAAAAATATTCCGTAAATGATAAACATGAATCGCTCTCCGGATCAATCGGTGATGAATTATTAAAAATTCATCTCTCCTATCTGAAATTGATCAAAGAACTAAAAGAAGAATTCAACATCCACGCCTTCTCTCATATTACAGGTGGTGGAATTATCGGAAATACAAAACGTGTTGTTCCGAAAAATCTTAAAATAAATATAGACTGGTCCAAATGGAGTGTCCCCGCAATTTTTAATCTGATCCGGGAAACCGGAAAAATTGATGAGGAAGAGATGAGAGAAGTTTTTAATATGGGCATTGGACTAATAGCGATAATTGACAAGAATGATGCCGATGATATTCTGGGTTTTTGCGAAACTATTGGTAGTGACGGGATTGTTATAGGAGATATATCAAATTTATAAACGCTTTAATTATAATTTCAGCGTAATCATAAAAAGTTATTTTGAGCGTTTTCCAGAAAGGCATTTATGTTTATCGACACACACGCACACCTTTATTATCCGAACTTCAGCGGCGATGCAGATGAAGTGATTGAGCGAGCTAATTCAGCCGGTGTCGGTTTTATTATCGTCCCGGGTACGGATTTAGCAACATCCGTTCTGGCAATTGAATTAGCTGATAAGTATGAATGCATTTATGCCGCTGTCGGAGTTCACCCGCATGATTCAAAGGATTGGAACACTTCCATTATTGATGAGCTTGAAAAACTGGCGGCTCACAAAAAGGTCGTTGCTATCGGGGAGATAGGCCTTGATTATTATTATGATTTTTCTCCGAGGGACATTCAGATCAATGCTTTTGAGGATCAAATTCAATTGGCGCTTAAGCTTAATCTTCCTATAATCGTCCACAACCGCGAATCAAACGACGACATAATGAATTTCGCTCGTAAGTATAAAGACTCCGGGTTGAAAGCTCAATATCACTGTTTTGCAGGTTCAATTGAAGACGCGCGGGAACTGGTAGAAATGCATCACTACATTTCATTTCCCGGAATTGTGACATTCAAGAATGCACAAAGCACTCGCAATGTTTTAAGCCGGATCGCAATTGAAAATTTACTTCTTGAAACAGATTCTCCTTTCATGACGCCAATTCCTCATCGGGGCCAGCGCAATGAACCCTCTTACATAAATTTAGTCGCTGAAAAAATAGCAGAGGTTCATAACCTGACCGCGACAGATGTTGCAAGAGCAACTTCTTATAACGCATTTAAACTTTTTGGTATCGGTATGAAACCAGGGCTTAGCTTTACTTATCAAATCGGTCAATCGCTTTATATAAATGTTACTAACAGATGCAACGCCGATTGTGTTTTCTGCGATCGTAAGGGAGAAGCGGTTATCAACGGCTACAGTTTAAAAATGTCTAAGTCTGAAGAACCGGATGCGGATATTTACATAAGTGAGATAGGTGATGCAAAACAATACAAGGAGATAGTTTTCTGCGGATACGGAGAACCGACTATCAGATGGGATGTTGTAAAACAGATTGCCAAATATGTTAAAGATAACGGCGGGCAGACACGCATGAATACAGACGGACACGGTAATTTCATCAATAAACGTGATATAACACCCGAACTGAAAGGACTTATTGATACTGTTTCGATCAGCCTTAACTCGACCGATCCGGAACAATATGGAAAGCTGATGCGCGTGGATCCCTCATTACACGGCGAGATGCTGGACTTTGCGAAAAAGGCGAAAGCTTATTCTCATGTTGTTCTTTCAATAGTCGGACTTAATGAAGTTGACTCCGAGACCGCTAAAAAATTTGTAACAAAAGAGGTAGGGGTTGATTTCCGCGAAAGAGAATATTTTTAACTCATATCTGGCATAAATTAATGTTTAAAAAACTATTAATCATTGTTCCGTTTCTCCTTCTTTCTCAAGCGTGCTCAACTTTCCGTCAGGATGTTCATTTAAAACAGGATCCATTAGATACTTTACTTAATTCAGATCTTTTCAATTCCTCGCAAATTTCTCTTTCCGTTTTTGATCTGACGGACAACAAACCGGTATTAAGTAGAAATGAAAAGCTTTTGCTCCGGCCTGCAAGTAATCAAAAAATATTGACAACTGCCGCAGCTTATCTTTTTCTTGGAAATGAATTTAAATTCAAGACTTCTGTTTATCATTCGGGTGAGATTAAAGATTCTGTCTGCAGTGGAGATGTTTATATCATCGGCGGTTTCGATCCCGACTTTACATCAGGAGACCTGGATTCCTTTATAAGAGGAATCAGACATTTTGGCATCAAAAAGATTGAGGGGAATCTCTATGCCGACGTATCAGCAATGGATTCCCTCATTTTCGGAAAAGGATGGATGTGGGATGATGATCCCGGGACTTACTCGCCATATCTCACACCGCTATGTATTAATAAAAACAGCATTGGTATAGCCTATGAACCCGATATCCCCGGAAATCCGGCGAAGATAAAGCTGGTTCCGGAAACTGATTTTTTCCCTATTGAAAATTCTTCCGTTACAATTCAGAAGGGAAAGTCAAATTTTCTTCTTACAAGAGATTGGATTAACAGGAATAATACGCTCATTGTCAGCGGAAGCATATCAAAAAACGCTAAGAGAGACACCGTCTACGTTAATGTCTTCAATCCTACATTTTATTTTCTCAATCTGATGAAGGAGAGTCTGGCCAGGAACGGAATTGAATTCAGCGGAAAAATTGATACTCTGACTATGATTGGGGAAACAAAAGAAATATTTTCACTGAAAAGGGATCTCAATTCAGTAATTATTAATACAAATAAAGTAAGCGACAATCTAAGTGCTGAAATGCTGCTTCGGACTCTCGCGTTTAATTCAACGGGTAAACATGCTTCAGCAGAAAGAGGGATTAAATTTGTTGATAGCCTGATTACTCTTTCAGGGTTGAATCCTAAAAATTACAGAATAGTTGACGGTTCCGGCCTGTCTAATTATAATTTGTTATCTGCAGAACTTATAACCGAAGTATTGAAATATTTTTACTACAAACAGCCATTACTGTTTACCAAACTCTATGAATCATTTCCCATTTCCGGATTTGACGGGACACTTAGCAGCAGAATGAACAATTCAGTCATTTACAAAAAAGTTCACGCAAAGACCGGCACTATAAGCGGCGTAAGCAGTTTATCAGGATACATTGAAAGCAGCAACAATCATCTTATTGCGTTTTCAATATTAATCCAGAATTTCACCGGAGGTGCCGGCAAGGCGAGAGCTGTCCAGGATGAGATATGCAGGATCATTTATGAAACTAACTAGAAGTACTGAGAATTATGAAAACT
Source organism: Ignavibacteriae bacterium HGW-Ignavibacteriae-3 (assembly GCA_002839795.1). Classification (GTDB taxonomy): domain Bacteria; phylum Bacteroidota; class Ignavibacteria; order Ignavibacteriales; family Melioribacteraceae; genus Fen-1258. The sequence continues at coordinate 9,613 of PGYS01000011.1, forward strand.
TACAGACAATTTAAAATTTTCACTAATCCCCTGCTGACAGACGAAGTAAGCGGATTACTTTGGCAACTCGATATCGACGGGATAAATGAAACGGATTCCGGATTAATAGTGTTCGCCGCTCAAAATAAAAATGTAAGCCGGAAAGAAATTGAAAATATTTTAAATCAACTCTTGAATGAAAAACAGATATCATCTTTTGCCATTGAGGAGGAGATACTTGAAGATAAGAACTGGAACGAGGAGTATGAAAAGAATGTCCGGGTTATTGAGGTTTCTGATAAAATAGTTATTAAACCTTCGTTCAAAGAGTATTCCGGCAAACCCGGCCAGATGATAATTGAAATTGATCCCAAAATGTCTTTTGGAACGGGAGAACACGCCACAACAAAATTAGTGCTTCGTCTGATTGAAAAATATGTATGTGGCAATGAAAGAGTATTAGACGTTGGTTCGGGGACCGCCGTTCTCGGCATCGGAGCGGTGATGCTCGGTGCTGATTCGGCAATCTGCATCGATAATGACGAATGGTGCTCTCTCAACGGCAATGAAAACGTCAACGCAAACGGTCTGGAGAAAAAGGTTGAAATCAGGATGGCTGAGATTTCTCAGGTTCCGGAAAAAGATTTTGAACTAATCGTCGCCAACATTAACAGGCACATACTGCTTGATATTGCCGGAGATATCGCGGCAAGGATAAAGCAGACCGGAACCCTGATACTCTCCGGTCTTTTAATAGTAGATGAGAAAGATGTGGTAGAAAGATATTCTGAATTCGGATTTGGACTTATAGAAAAAAACGAAATTGATGAATGGTGCGCACTCGTTTTTAAGCTAAAGTAAAAATCAGTCCTGAAATTTACCAAGCAGTTTCGCTAATTCTTTTTGTTCATGATCGTTCAAAACAGATGTTAAAGAAGCGATGTTATCGGCATACTTTGGCATGATCGAACCGATCTTTGCTCTACCGCTTGCCGTCAGATCTGCAAGAATTACTCTCCTGTCCTCCTTGGAAAAAATTCTTTTTACAAATCCTTCTTTTTCAAGGTTGTCCATTACGCATGTGATGTTGGCGCCCGTAACCATCATTTCCTGGCTTAATCTTTTCAATGGAACCGGTCCGGTTTTATGGAGAATCTCAAGTACTCCAAATTGAGGGGCTGTCAGTTTTTCAGCAAACATCTGTTTTGCCTGTATCCTTTTGTACTTGTCGTAAGCTTTCGATAATCTCTCCCATAATTCCAAAGCCATTTGTTTTTTTTCACTAGCCATAATATGTCCTTCTTTCATTTTGTTGATTAAAAATACAAATATGAAGAATTTTTCCGCCCCGAATCCTCACAAAAATTCATTTTATCGATAGAGTATATTCTCGTATGCAGTTAAGATAAATTATATTTATAAAAAAGAAAAGCTATTTTCTTAATCCTATGTAAAAAAATCTTAAAATAGAGTATCTTTTTTCATCATTCGCACCATTATCATTTGAAACGAGCAGTGGATAAATTATATTATCTGAGTAAATAACTAATTTTCATACATGGCTTCCAATGTTTGATAAACAAAAATTCTTGGATTTTGTGGGTAAAGATGTACTGCCGGCGGGAAAAACCCGGCGACTTTTTTCATATTCGCAGAAAATCGCTTTAAGTGATTATTTATCTCTAAAATCCGGAATATTGAATGAGAAAAGTTTTTCTTTCTATTGGAATATTCCTGCCGATAATTACTCATTTATTGCAGCGGGCGCAATTTATTCTCTCAGAAGCAGTGAGTACAAAGATCTTTCAACTCTTGGTGACGATTTAAAAAATTTACCATTCAACGTAGTTTCTAATAACACCAATTCGGACCTTCCATTTTTTATAGGGGGTGTTAAATTCCCGTCGAGTGAAAGCGGAGAAAAATGGAATGATTATGAATATTCGCAATGGACCATTCCGAATTTTTTGGTTTTGAAAAACGGCGGTAACACTTTTCTTATTATCAATACATTTGAAGAATTTATTCAAGAATCAATTGAACAGTTGGAATTTTACCAGGGTATAAATTCATACCCTTCCGAAAAAACAATTAATGTTCTTTCAAATAAGAACGGCAGCTTACTCCCGACATGGTGCAGACAAATTAATTCCGCTCTTGACCTGATTTCACAAAATCAAATTGAGAAAGTAGTTATTGCCCGGTATAATGAACTTGAATTAAATGAAGAACCTGAAATGTCGGTTTTATTGGAACATCTTGAGACGGTATTTGAAAACTGCACCACCTTCGCATATAAATCGAAAAATTCGGTGTTTTTTGGTTCCTCCCCCGAGAGACTTTTAAAAGCAGTTGGCGGAATTATTGAAACGGATGCGCTCGCCGGTTCGATCGGGAGAGGAATAAATGCGGAGAAGGACTGTAATTTAGAAGAGGAACTTCTTAATGATGAGAAGAATTTATCCGAACATAAAAGTGTATTGAATTTTATTCTTTCACAATTGGGGCCTTTCACAGAAAAAATACTTTTTGATTCTAAACCTCTTATTAAAAAATATCCTAATATTCAGCATCTATATTCGAAAATAAGTGCAAAGCTTAAAAAAGATGTTTCGTTTTTTTCATTATTGGAAAAATTATTTCCAACACCCGCGGTGTGCGGAGTGCCGAAGAACAACGCGTTGTCGGCCATTCATGAGATCGAAAAATTTGACCGGGGACTTTTTGCCGGATTCATCGGCTGGTTTAATTTGAATGGAGATGCAGACTTTTCTGTTGGAATACGCTCCGCTTTATTGAAGAACAATATGATAACCGCCTATGCCGGTTGTGGAGTTGTATCGGGATCAGATCCGGTATCAGAATACAACGAAACCGAATTGAAACTAAAACCTATACTAAATTTATTCGCTCATGAAACTATCTGTAAATCGTAATATCATATGGTGCGATCTTTTTGTTAACCGCCTCTCACAACTCGGCGTCCGGTATGCGTGCATTTCCCCCGGATCCAGAAGCACCTCTCTTACACTAGCTTTCGCTTCAAATAAAATGATAAAGGTATTTCCCATCGTAGATGAACGCTCTTCAGCATTTTTTGCATTAGGTCTGGCAAAAAAATCCAACACCCCTGTTGCAGTTGTAACGACGTCGGGAACTGCCGTCGCTGAGCTGTACCCGGCTATAATAGAGGCATTTTATACAAGAGTACCGTTAATAATCTGCACCGCAGACAGACCGGTGGAATTGAGAAATAGGGGCGCAAATCAGACAATAAACCAGCATAATATTTACAAAAATCATATCCGATCCTTTATTGATGCGGGACTGCCTGAGCTAAATAAGCTTTCATCTATTAAAAAGATCGCTGAGGAGGCCATTCATGTTTCATGCTTTTCGGACAGAGGCCCGGTACATATAAATTTTCCTTTCAAAAAACCATTTGAACCGAAAAGTTATACTGACCAAATTAATCTTAATAAAATTGAAAAAGTGTTCACTCACTCGGCATTCGAAATCAAACCTCCTGTCCAATCCGCAATAGACTATGAATCCTTATCGAGAAAAATAGCTGCAATCGAGCGTGGATTGATAATCGTCGGACACAATAATTACGGAAAGGAATTTACCGATCAGGTGCTTAATCTTTCAAAAAAAACGGGCTACCCCATTTTTGCCGATGGTTCATCTTCTTTCAGGTTTATCGATCATTCCAACAATAATTTGATTGACAATCTAACGGCAATGGTAGGGACTCCGGAGTTTCAGAGGCATTACGATCCAGGAATAATAATACAATTCGGGGGCGCACCTACATCTAATATTATACTGGACTTCTTCAAGAGTTCTAAAGCAGAAAAATTTTTGGTTCATGAATTCGGGGATAGAAACGATCCGTCACTTACAGCCAAAGCCGTATTACGGACCGATCCGGTTCATTTCTGCTCGTCTATTCTTAACAATTTATTAATAGAAAACCGGGACAGCTGCTGGCTTATCGATCTTCAGGTAATGAATAGGTTTTCCGAAAAACTGAAGAAAAAATTAATCTTTGAATCCGGATTTCCGTTTGAGGGAAGAATAATAAATGAGATTATAAACGCCATGCCGGCAAAGTCGAATCTGACAATTTCAAATTCTCTGCCGATCCGCGATACCGATTTTTTCGCCTCAGGTAACAACAAATTAATTAAAATATTTACCAACAGGGGCGCAAGCGGCATCGACGGGGTTAATTCCACCGCATTGGGAATTGCCGCCGGATCAAAGGAGAAAAACTATCTGTTAATCGGAGACCTGGCATTTTATCATGATTTAAATGGACTGCACAACGCATTTAAATATAGAATACCCTTAACTGTTATACTAATAAACAATGGCGGGGGAGGAATATTTGAGTCGCTTCCTATCTCGGCATATGGAGATGTATACAGAAAAAATTTCTCAACACCACTCAATATAAATTTTAAAAATCTTGTAAAGGCATATGACGGAAATTATTATAAAATTAACAGCTGGAAAAGTTTAAGAGAAAAAGTAATTTTATCTTCAAGGAATCTAAAACTCAACGTCCTCGAGATACAAACCGACGCGAGAAAATCGAAACTGCAACGTCAAAAATACTGGAACACCGTTTCTAAAAGAATTGTTAGATTCATCAATGAAACTAAAAGCTGAGGATATTGAATTCAATCTTCTCTTAAATGAATCCGGTTATGAGAAATCCCGGACACCTGTTATTTTTCTTCATGGATTCACAGGAGATGCTACAGACTGGCAGTTTATATTAGATAAGTTCCCCAAAAAATTTTTTCCGGTAGCAATAGACCTGATAGGCCATGGCAGTACCTCCTCGCCGGTGGACCAAAATCATTATACATGTTCGGCAATTGTTCGCCAGCTTCATTCCATTTTTAATCAGCTGAGTTTTGATAGAGTTATTCTTGTCGGATACTCAATGGGTGGCCGTGTTTCACTATCGTATGCCTTAACTTACCCCCACATGATGAAAGCGGCAGTTCTTGAAAGCTCTACTGCAGGCATAGAAGATATCCGCAGCAAGAAGGAACGAGTTGAGATCGATTATCTTTTCGCTGAAAAAATAAAAAATGAAGGTGTGGAATCATTTATTAATTTCTGGTTTGATACACCTTTGTTCGAGTCCCTCAAAAATCTGCCTGATTTTGACCGGATCAAAAAAAACAGACTTAAAAATAGTTCTACCGGACTTGCAAATTCATTAATGAGTTTCAGTACAGGACTAATGATGAGTTATTGGGATAAAATAAGTTCCCTTTCCTTTCCGATATTACTACTATCCGGCGAACTTGATCTGAAATACAGTGCGATTAACGCAAAAATGCAGTCAAAACTACAAAAGGCACAACATACCTCCGTCCAGAAATGCGGTCATAATGTTCACTTAGAAAAGCCGGAGGATTTTACTAAATTAGTCATGGAATTTCTGACAAATATTCAAGGATTATAATGGGTTTTAATTGGAAGAACGCCAAAGAATATAAAGATATTATTTATGAAAAAATGGATGGTATTGCGAAGATTACAATAAACCGTCCTGAAAAAAGAAACGCCTTCCGTCCGGAAACAACGCTCGAACTTTACGATGCTTTCGCCGATGCCCGCGAAGATGCAAATGTAGGTGTCATTTTATTGACCGGGAAAGGTCCCGCCAAGGATGGTAAATATGCTTTTTGCTCTGGCGGAGATCAATCAATTCGCGGCAATAAAGGTTATGTTGGCAAAGACGGAGTCCCGAGGTTAAATATTCTTGATGTCCAAAAGCAGATCCGAAGTATCCCCAAGCCTGTAATTGCTCTTGTTGCTGGATACGCTATTGGCGGAGGACATGTTTTACACGTAGTATGTGATCTCACTATCGCCGCAGAAAATGCGATTTTTGGCCAGACCGGTCCTAAAGTCGGGAGTTTTGACGGAGGATTCGGTGCAAGTTTCCTGGCACGTATTGTAGGACAGAAGAAGGCGCGCGAGATCTGGTATCTATGCCGGCAATATAATGTGCAGGAGGCATTTGATATGGGTCTAATAAACAAGGTCGTCCCTGTCGATCAGCTTGAAGCCGAGGGCGTTCAGTGGGCTAACGAGATTTTGGAAATGAGCCCTCTCGCTATCAGATTATTAAAATCCGCCTTCAATGCTGAATTGGACGGACAAGCCGGCATCCAGGAACTTGCCGGGAATGCCACGCTTCTTTATTATATGAGCGAAGAAGCTCAAGAAGGAAAAAATGCTTACAATGAAAAACGAAAACCGGATTTTAAAAAATTTCCTCGTGTTCCGTAAATTCATTTTCATACAATTTGCTTTCTTAAGTTTCTCTCACATTCAGGTCCTGTCAATTATTTAAGAAAAAAGAGAATGATCTCAACACAAACTAATACAATCTCAAAAACACAGGCATGGATTCTCGCCAGCCGTCCAAGAACATTGGCGGCAGCTTTAGTTCCTGTTCTTGTTGGGACTGCGATAGCGGTTCACGATTCAAAGTTTCAGCCGCTCGCAGCGTTAATAGCTCTAATCTGCGCGCTTTTAATTCAGATCGGAACAAATTTTGTAAATGATCTTTTTGATTTTCTCCATGGGACAGACAAAAAAGACAGAGTAGGACCCCTCAGAGTAATTGCATCAGGATTAATTACCAAACGGGAGATGAAAATAGCGATATACGCGACTTTCGGAATAAGTTTCTTATTTGGTTTATATCTTGTTCATTTAGGCGGAGTTTTTATTCTTTGCATAGGAATATTTTCCATCCTCGCCGGAATCGCTTACACCGCCGGCCCGTTTCCTCTTGCCTACAATGGCCTCGGAGATATTGCTGTATTTATTTTCTTCGGATTTGTAGGTACGGTCGGGACATATTATGTTCAGGCAGCCGAAATTAGCGCAATGGCTTTTTGGTCTTCCGTTCCTGTCGGGGCATTAATAACAAATATACTTGTTGTAAATAATTATCGTGACCGGGAAGAGGACCGTTCAAACGGGAAAAAAACTCTAATAGTAATATTTGGGGAACGTTTCGGCCGTTTACAATATCTTTTCTTTATGCTTGTTTCATATTTTATACCATTTGTTGTTTACTACACATTCAAAAAAGAATTATTTGTTTTTCTTCCCCTTTTAAGTTTACCTCTCGCAATAAAACTGATTAGAATGATTTACACGTTGCGCGGACGCGAATTGAATAAGACATTAGAACTCACCGCAAAATTATCGGCTCTGTATGGATTACTCTTTGCGGCCGGAATTCTTTTATGATAATAAACGGCTTCAAATACATTCCCTTCACTCTTAATTTCAATTCGCCGTTCAAGACTTCATCAAAGACAATTACAGCACGTAAGGGATATATACTTCAGTTGAAAGATGAACTTGGGAACCTTTCGCTGGGCGAATGTTCTCCCCTTCCGGGATTCAGCACTGATAATATTGAAGAGGCAGGCAATTTATTGGCTAATCTGCAGAATCAAGTTTTAGGATTAAATGTTGAGCATAATTTTGAATCCATTCAGAATTCTCTCCGGCGATTCGATCTACTTCCATCACTCCAGTTCGCATTTGAACAGGCTGTAATAGATCTATTGCTGCATCGGGACAGGGGTTTTATAAATAATCTTATCGAGAAAAAAAAATTTCTTATCGGTGTAAATGCTGTAATAGGTTTCGCGAAGGAAGATGTGGTTCTTTTTAAGATCCGGGAAAAAATTAAACACGGATATGACACCTTTAAAATTAAAGTCGGGCGGGAAGATATAAATGAAGATTTTCTATTGATAAAAAAAATACGGGATGAATTCGGCAGCGGAATCAATATACGATTAGACGTGAACAGGGCGTGGAGTTCAGACAAGACTCTGGAAAATATTTGTCTTTTTAAAGATTTTAATATTACTTACATCGAAGAACCCTGTGAGCTTGTTTGCGGCAATTTCAGATTAATTGATCAGTCGCCGGTCCCCATCGCGCTTGATGAATCACTCGCTTCGTTTGAGAATGCAACGAAACTCATAAATGAATGTAATGCCAAATTTATCATATTGAAACCGATGATTCTGGGCGGAATTATTTCTTCTTATAAATTTATAAAGGAGGCAGGGAATAAAAACAAAAAAGTTATCATTTCGTCTTCATTTGGAAGCTCTATTGGACGGAGCGCACTGGTTCTGCTTGCAGCCGCGACAGGTAATCAAATGGCACACGGATTGGATACACCGGAATATTTTTCAAGCGACGTTTGCTCTGATCCTTATCCAACAACAAATGGAAAGATTTTATTTGAAGCAGTAAATTATCCGCCACAATTCGATTTTACATTTTTATGATTTTTCTAAATAGTAAAACACATTGGCTCTCCGAACAAACTTCGAGGCAGCCTGATAAAACTGCTTTTATTACCTCGGAAAGAACTGTTTCCTATCGGGAATTTTACATGGAATGCTCGGCAGCCACAGATTTTTTATTTGATTTGGGAATTCGTAATACTGAAAAGGTGGGACTATTATACGGGCATAATTATAATTTTTTTGCAGTTGTTAATGCTCTCTGGTTTATAGGTGCGGTCCCCGTTCCTCTGAACACGCGCCTTTTAACAGAAGAATTGAAAAAGCAGATAGATCTGGCAGACATAAAATTTCTATTAATCGATGCGAACTTAACGGAACAATTTTCACACTTGAATTTTGAAAATAAAATTTATTTCCCTTCAAAATCATCCCGCAAGACATACGACAAGAATACCCAAATTCTAAATTCCACATTGCTCTGCGACTGCCTGTCCGGCGGGGAGGTTCTCAATTGCTCTTTAATAATGTTCACTTCCGGAAGCACGGGAAACTCAAAGGCGGTGGTTCATACATTCGAAAGTCTTTTTGAGAGCGTTAAAGCATTAGATTCGTGTTTTGGTTTATCCAATGAAGATGTCTGGCTGGCCTCTCTTCCCCTTTATCATATCGGAGGATTCATGATTCCGGTGCGTGCTTTAATTGCAGGTTCTGCCGTTGCCTTTCCTGATTCTCCCTCACATGAGGATATAAAATCAGGAATAAAGAAATTTATTCCGTCACATATTTCGTTAGTCCCTACAACTCTTTTTCGATTATTAAATGAAAATGTTTCTCCGGATGCAAATTTAAAGTATGCTTTTCTGGGAGGCGGGCCCTCGGATAAAAAATTAATATCCGATGCTGTTAGTATGAACTGGCCGATAATAAAAGTGTACGGTTCAACTGAAACCTGCTCAATGATAACGGCACTGCTTCCCGGCGAAAGTAAAGAAAAATTGGACTCTTCGGGAAAAGTTTTAAGCGATGTCAAAATTACAGTCCAAGAAACTGATGAGATACTTGTTGCGTCGAAAACCTTATTTAAGGAATATTACAATGATCCGCTGAGCACCAGATCTGTATTTAAAGACGGATGGTATCGCACCGGCGATATAGGCCGAATTGACACAGATGGTTATCTCTTTCTGGATTCAAGACGTGAGGACGTCATTATTTCAGGAGGCGAAAATGTCAGCTCGGGGGAAGTTGAAAACGTTTTAAAATCTCATCCGTCAATTTCCGACGCATTCGTATTTTCGCTTGACGACAAGACATGGGGACAGATAGTATGCTCGGTTTTGGTAACCGATAATTTTAATGAAGCTGAAATTTCAGATTTTCTACGAACTAAACTCGCGGGATATAAAATCCCTAAGCGGTTTTTTCTATTGAAGAAAATTCCCAGAAATGAATTGGGCAAAGTTTCACGCCAGACAATCCTGAAAGAACTTAGTTTAGATTAGTCTTCATTTTTTCATAAAACTCCACCGGCAATTCTATTTTTTTAAACTCTTGCTTAAGAACACAGACATGCACAGTTTTGGCGATTGCAGTAAATTGCCCGTCGGCTTTATAAAATTTGTAGCTTAATTCAAAAGAGGAATTTTTGAGGAGACTTACCACGACATCAACCCGGAGTTCATCGCCAACTTTTATTGGCCTGACATAATCAGCCTCAGCATGTATTATGGGAAGAATAAAATCTTTATCAAAGAAATAATCTCTTGCAGTATGAAGACTGCGCAAATAATCTTCATAAGCGGCGTGTACGAATTTGAACAAACTGGCATAAAAAATAATACCTGCGGGGTCAGCGTCGTAAAAATAAACCTTTACTTTAGTTGTAAACATAAACTTTCTCCATTTCCGGGTACTAATTTAATCAACTCTTCTACATTTCACATTAACTATTTTGTGTTTAATTTCGCAATGAATAAAACGTGAATAAATCTTGAGAATAAAAAACAATCATATCCTCTTAGCATTATTGATGCTGATATCACTAAGCACGGCAATCGCTCAGCAGGCGGAGAATAAAAAAGTATATTACCCGAACGGCAAACTTAAATCAGAGGGGAATTATGTCAACGGCGTCCGCGATGGTATTTATAAAGAATATTATGAAGGCGGCGATCTATGGAAGGTTTGGAATTTTTCGGACGGGAAAGAGGAAGGGATTTCAACCTGGTATTTTGAAGACGGGACTATAAGTATGATCTGGAATTACATCAACGGAAAACTTGAGGGCAAATCCAGATGGTATTATGAAAGCGGTGAACTATGGGCAGAGCCGGTTTATATAAATGATATTCAGGAGGGACCCAGCCAGACATACTACAGAAGCGGAAAACTTCAGGCAATATGGAATTATACCGGCGGAGAGCTGAACGGCATTTCAAAAATATTCTTTGAGAATGGAAATGTTGAGGTTGAACGCAATTATGTAAATGATAAACTCGAAGGTATAAGTAAAGTCTACACGGATTTCGGAACTCTGGCGCTTGAGGCAAATTATAGAAACGACCTTCTTGATGGCATATCTTACTTCTATTATCCCGATGGAAAGATCAGCGTTATAGACACTTACGAAAAGGGCCAGATCATTAAACGTGAACGATTCGATTATGGCTCTAAAGTGAGCAAGATAGAAGAAAATTTTGATGAGTATTATGACGAAGGGACATTGAAACGGCAAGTAAATTTCCGCGACGGAAAACTCGATGGCACTATTAAGGAATTTTATAACAGCGGTTTCATAAAAAGTGAAATAAATTATAAAGGCGGCATCAAAGAGGGCGAAGGTAAATTTTATTATGATGGGGGAATTCTGCAAGAACTTGCAAATTATAATTCCGGGATGAAGAATGGTCCCTCCATAAAATTCAGCAAAGAAGGCATCAAAACAGCGGAACAGAATTACAGCAGCGATCAGTTAGACGGTGCCGCAAGAACTTTTTATTCAACAGGAGAAATTGAATCTGCACAGAATTACCGTAATGGAAAACTTTTCGGTAATGTGAAGCATTTTTTTAAGAATGGTATTCTAAGTGCAGAAATAAGCTACCGGGATGGATTGAAGGAGGGAATCGCAAAATATTATTTTCCGGAAGGAGTACTCTCAGATTTCATTGTCTTTAAAAATAATTTGCTAGACGGGCTCTGTTATTCCTATGACAGGGATGGAAAAGTTGTCATCGACCATGAGTACAAAGAGGGAGAGTTAATCAAATAATTTTCCGCTTTTAACCGCCTGCCCCGGTTTAATGATAAGCTCTCAAAGAACTTTTCTTATAGTAAACAGATCAAGAAATTCGCTCCCGAATGCAAGAGAAGGGGTATAAGTTCCGGGCTTGATTTCGTTATTTAGTATTCTCATGGCACAAATTGCCGCTCCCTCCGCGGTTAAAGTGTAACCTTCTTTTACCTGATAAATTTCCTCTATCATATCACCCTCTGCGTATTCAACCCGGCCCCATATGAAGGTCTCTGCTGAATCACGCTCCGCTTTTGTAGGACCGGTCATGTTTTTCTTAATGTATTCGGCAACAATATTTTTGATAAATTTGAACTTGAGCAATTTCAACAAAAACAGAATAACCGATTTAAACATCATAACGAAACCGCTTACCGCCAGATATACTTCTGCATTTTCAATTCCGGTGGAATGATATGAAGAATAAACATCTCCCCACGGAATTGAAATTCCCCTGAATGAGAACCCCTCTTTCTCGAAATCAATCGTGAACTCGCCGATTTTTGAATTAATTACTTTACCGTTGCGCCTGATTTTTCCGCTCTCCCCCAGAAATTCCAGAGTTGTCAGCATAGTTCCGCGGGAGATTTTTCCTCCTTTATTTATAAGACACAATTTCAAATGAGTTGCGTCCGGCATCTTTTCACTTAATCTTTTTGCGAGGCAGTCCGTGAGGATAATATCAAAACCGGCGCTTGGAAGAAAAACAATCCCCTTCTCCCTGGCTTTGCGCTCCAAGGAAAAAGCAAGATGCATCACCGGCATCTCTCCGGTTATATCTATATAATTAGTCTTGGAAATCAGACATGCTTCCATTAAATCTTTTGCGGTATGTAAAAAAGGTCCGGCACAATTCAAAACAGTGTGAACGTCTTCGATTGATGCAACAACTGTGGATTCATCATTAAGATCGAAACTTCTGTATTCACATTTGTATAGTTGAGATAATTGTTTCAGATCTGTTTCACTCCTTCCGGCAAGAATCGGCCGAATACCTTTCGAAATGAGTTCCTCTATTATCAGTTTTGCTGAATATCCGTTTGCGCCGTATATCATTAACAGTGGCTGTTCGGTTTCCATATTTATTTTTTCCTAAAAATTACTCTTTGTTATTATAACTATAACCGGTAATTCTTACAAACCGTTCATTTAAGATCAGAAATAATTAAGTTTGTATTCCAACAAAGCTTTATTTAGCAACAATTTAATATTTGAACACTATTTTTAATGATAATTATTCTGAATATTACTTATACCTAAGTACAATGTATTTCATATGAGCAAAAAAATCCTTTTTATATGCGGTTCGCTTAACCAGACAACTATGATGCATTCCATATCACAGCATTTTAAGGAATATGATTGTTTCTTTACGCCGTATTACGGCGACAGCTGGATTAAATATGGTGTAAGCAAAGGTTATGGAAAATTTTCCATTTTAAATGGACCTTTTCGAATACGTACCGAAGAATATCTTCGGGAACAGAATTTAACTATGGATTACAGGGGCGAAAAACATGATTATGATTTGGTTTATACTTGCGCGGATCTAATCATGCCCAAAAACATCCGCGATAAAAAAGTTATTCTTGTTCAGGAAGGAATGACCGATCCCGAAAACCTTATGTTCTATCTTGTAAAATATTTGAAGCTTTACCGGTGGCTGGCAAGCACATCCACCATGGGTATTTCAAACCAGTATACTTTTTTTTGTGTGGCTTCACAGGGTTATAGGGATTTTTTTATACGCAAAGGAGCCAAAGCGGAAAAAATAATTGTTACGGGAATTCCGAACTTTGATAATTTAAAGCAGTATGCCAAAAATGATTTTCCCCATAAAAATTTTGTTCTTGTTGCAACATCCGATGCAAGGGAAACTTACAAGCTGGAAAACAGAAAAAAACTGATCAAAGATTGTGTTCGCATAGCTAATGGCCGGCAGTTAATTTTCAAATTGCATCCGAATGAAAATATTGAGCGCGCCACAGTCGAAATAAATAAGTACGCTCCGGGAGCACTGGTTTATTCCGACGGGAATATTAACCAGATGATTGCCAGCAGCGATGCCCTGATTACAAAATTTTCTTCAACAGTCTATGTCGGAATTTTCTTCGGCAAGGAAGTTTATTCCTATTATGATATAAACGATCTCAAAAAACTTCTGCCGATTCAGAATAATGGGACCTCCGCCGGAAGAATTGCAGGTCTTGGCAGACATCTGATGGATTTTCCTGATGCTTCCAATGAAGAGATCCATGCTTTATTTGATTCCGGGCAAAATTAAAATGAAAATAGTAACTGTAATACAAGCCCGCATGACATCAACAAGACTGCCGGGAAAAGTTATGCTGCCTATTCTTGGCAAGCCTCTTCTGATTAGAATGATTGAAAGGGTAGCTGCATCAGATCTTGCGGGAGAAATTGTTGTTGCCGCATCAAAGAACAATGAAGACGATTGTATAGAAAAATTGTGTGTGCAGGAAAAAATAAAATGCTTCAGGGGAAGCTTGACCGATCTTCTTGACAGACATTATCAGGCCGGTAAAATAACCGGCGCTGAAGCAGTTGTTAAAATCCCATCAGACTGTCCTCTGATTGATCCCCGTGTAATAGACAGAGTCTTGAGGTATTACACTGACAACTATGATAAATTTGATTTCGTAAGCAACCTCCACCCGGCAACTTATCCTGACGGTAATGATGTGGAAGTAATTTCATTTGAAGCCCTGGAGCGGGCATGGAATGAAGCCGAGAGGAATTTTGAACGGGAACACACTACGCCTTATATCTGGGAGAATCCCGATAAATTCCGGATCGCCAACATTGAATGGGAGTCCGGCCTTGATTATTCTGCCTCCCATCGCTGGACGATAGATTTTGAAGAAGATTATCTGCTGATTAAAAGTATTTACGAAGAACTTTATTCAAACAATTCTACTTTTAGTCTCAACGAAATATTAGATTTACTAAAGCGAAAACCTGAATTAACCGCCATTAATAAGAAATATCTGGGCAAATACTGGTATGAAAATCATCTGAATGAGCTCAAGCATATTGACGAATATAAAAACAAAACTTCACTAAAATGAAAAAACAAAATTTACTCGAATTGAAACAGACTTCTATGCGTGTTCGGGAGCATATTATAAGGCTGAGCGGGAACGGCGGATGTTTTATCGGCGCGTCTCTCTCGTGCGCAGATCTGATTGTCTATCTCTACAAAGAGTTTCTAAATGTTTCAAAAGAAACCCTGAATGATCCGGAACGTGACTACTTTTTCCTCTCGAAGGGACATGACGTGCCTGCCCTTTACGGCACTTTTGTAGAACTTGGCTGGCTTGAAAAAGATCGTTTAAATAATCATCTAAAGACAAATGATTTTATCTACTGGCATCCGAACATTAATATTCCGGGCATAGAATTTCATTCCGGCTCGCTTGGTCATAATCTTTCCGTGGCAATGGGTGTTGCTATGGACTGCAAACTGAGGAAACAAAAAAACAGGATTGTGGTTGTAGTAGGTGACGGCGAACTTAATGAAGGATCGATGTGGGAAGCCCTGCTTGTGGCTTCGGCTTATAAATTGGATAATCTTCTGGTTGTGGTTGACCGCAATCAGTTTCAGGCGAACATGAAAACTGAAGATTTGATACCGTTAAAACCTCTCGCAAAAAAGTTTGAGGCGTTCGGATGCAAGGCAAAAAAAGTAAATGGACACAATTTCGAAAAAATGGATGAGCTGTTCGAAACTTTCCCGTTTGAAAAAGGCAAAGTATCGGTCGTGATTGCTGAAACGGTAAGAGGTAAAGGATTGCCAAGTATAGAAAAACGTGCCGACCGCTGGTTTGTTAATTTCAAGGAAGAAGAAATTAATCAGCTTTTAAAAGAATTGCATGGAGCTAAAAAGACTAAGTTAACATCAGAAACCATTGTGGCGAGATGAAGATGACATACTCAGATATTGTACTCGAGCTGATAAATAATGACGACCGCTATATAATTATGACATCCGAAAACAGGGCGGCATTCAGAAGTCTTCCGCCGCTGATAAAGAATAATTTTGTAGATACAGGAATTACAGAGCAGACGATGATCGGCATGGCTGCCGGTCTTGCTCTGCGCGGAAGGACGCCTATTGTCCACGCGCTGGCTACATTTCTGACGATGAGAGCGTTCGAGTTTATACGCACGGATGTCGGCATAGCAAATCTTCCTGTAAAAATTGTCGGCGCAGTACCGGGATTCTTATCTGACGGAAACGGTCCTACTCATCAGGCAATAGAGGATGTTTCAATTATGAGAGGAATACCCAATGTAAATGTTTTCTGCCCGGCCGATGAGGATGATATGATAACAGGATTGAAAACAGTTTTTACCTGTCCATCCCCGTTTTACATTAGATATAATACTGCTAAAGCAGTTGTAGAGCACGGTAAATTTGAAATCGGGAAAGCGGAGGTTTTTGGGAACGGAACTGATGTTGCGATACTGGTTTACGGATTCTTATTCGGCGAGAGCTTCAAAGCAAAGCAGATTCTTGAATCTAAAGGAGTATCGGTCCGGTTGATAAATATCAGAACACCAAAACCGGTTGATGAAGAAACCATTTTGAGATCCGTTGATGAATGCAGGCTGATCGTTACGATAGAAGATCATTTTATAACAGGAGGGCTTTATTCAATTCTTGCGGAAGTTCTTCTGCGGAACAGAAAAACAGCTGCTGTTCTCCCCTTTGCTCTTATGGACAAATGGTTCAAGCCCGGAATGCTCAATGATGTATTAAATTTTGAAGGATTTACTGCAGAACAGATTGCGGTCAAAATTATTAATCAAATATCAATTGATCACTGATTTTCATGATTGTTATGATGATCACAAGGCATCATAAACGATATTAGTAATCCGCGTTCCATTAACGAGGTTATAATGGCTAATAAAATTAGTTTAAAGAACGGATTCCCTAAAATTTCCAAATCCGACGAATTATATAATCGCGCACTGGGACTGATCCCCTCCGTTACGCAAACTTTGGCAAAAGGGCCCGGCCAATGGGTAAAGGGAATTGCCCCGAAGTATCTGGTTAAAGGAAAAGGTTCTCATGTGTGGGATGTTGACGGGAACGAATATATAGATTATATGATGGGCGTTGGCCCCCTTTCACTCGGCTATGCATATCCTAAAGTTGATGATGCAATAAAAAGACAGCTTCAAGACGGTATAACTTTTTCGATGATGCATCCCCTCGAAGTAGAAGTCGCGGAAATGATAAGACAGATCATCCCGAATGCCGAAGCCGTACGCTACAGTAAAACCGGAGCGGATGTGACGAGCGCCGCGGTGAGACTTGCAAGAGCGTAT
Organism: Ignavibacteriae bacterium HGW-Ignavibacteriae-3; assembly: GCA_002839795.1. Classification (GTDB taxonomy): domain Bacteria; phylum Bacteroidota; class Ignavibacteria; order Ignavibacteriales; family Melioribacteraceae; genus Fen-1258. The sequence goes on from PGYS01000011.1 coordinate 26,563, forward strand.
ACAGGAAAAAATAAAATTCTTTGCTGCGGTTATCACGGCTGGCATGATTGGTACATTGCGGTCACCGCGAGAAATAATGGAATTCCAAACGCTGTCCAGGCGATTTCTTTTACATTCAACTATAATGATCTTGATTCCGTTGTAAAATCTATTGACGATGACGTTGCGGCTCTAATTCTTGAACCTGTTGTCTTTACAGAACCGACGAATAATTTTTTGAACAGACTTGCCGATCTCTGCAAAGAAAAGAATATTGTATTAATATTTGATGAGATGTGGACGGGATTCAGAATGGCTATGGGAGGTGCCCAGGAATATTTCGGAATTACACCGGATCTGGCAACGTATTCAAAAGCGGTTGCCAACGGAATGCCCATATCAATTCTAACCGGCAGAAGAGAAATTATGGATCTTGCCGACGATGATATTTTCTTTTATACTACATTCGGCGGGGAAGCTCTTTCGCTGGCTGCCGCTAAAGCAACTATTGAAGAACTTCGGGATAAAAATGTTCCGCAATATTTAAATGATCAGGGCGCAAAATTAAAGGACGGATACAACGCAATAGTTCAGAAACTTGGACTTGATTACACGAAGGCGACCGGATACAACTGGCGTTCAATGGCAACTTTTGAAGAAAAAGCCGGAGATCCCCTGATTCAGAAATCCTTAATGCAGCAGGAAATGATCAAGCGCGGGGTTCTGTGGCAGGGCTTTCATAATATGTCGTTCTCACATTCGGATGCGGACATTGATTTTACACTTCTCGCGTTGGAAGAGTCGCTCGTTGTTCTGAAAAATGCCGTTCATAAAAATATATTAAGAGAAAGTCTGTTGGGCGAGCCTGTTAAGCCCGTTTTCAGAAAAGTCGACAATTTCAACATGAAGCCTGTGAAAAAATAATTTGAGCAGATTATGAAAATTTTTAGTTTAGAGAACAAAACTGCAATTGTTACCGGAGCGCTCGGATTGATTGGAAGGGAGCACTGCAGAGCGTTAAGTGAAGCCGGGGCAAATGTTGTCGTTACTGACACAGATGAACACGGATGTTCCGAGTTTGCCTCAACACTTTCCTCCGCTTCAATAGGATTAAAACTTGATGTTACTAAACCGGATTCAATTAAAAAACTTCGTGATGATATAATTGAAAAGTTCGGTCATATTGATATTCTGGTTAATAACGCTGCCATTAATGATATGTTTGAAGACCCAAAGGCCGCAAGCGAATTATCCAAATTTGAAAATTATCCTCTCGACCTATGGCAAAAATCTGTTGATGTAAATCTGACCGGTGTATTTTTGTGTTCACAAATTCTTGGTTCTGAAATGGCCAGGCAGAAATCGGGAAGTATTATTAATATTGCATCAACTTATGGATTAACAGCACCGGATCAAAAATTGTATATTAAGCAGGACGGAATGCAGACCTTCTTCAAACCGCCGGCTTACTCCGCCACTAAAGGTGCTGTTATAATGTTCACTAAATACCTTGCTGCATATTGGGGAAAAGAAGGAGTACGCGTTAACACATTAACTCCCGGCGGAGTGGAGAATAATCAGGATGAATTTTTTGTTGAAAAATATTCGTCCAGAACTCCATTGGGAAGAATGGCGCATCCGTCAGATTACAAGGGCGCATTAATCTTTCTTGCAAGCGATGCATCAGCATATATGACAGGCGCCAATCTCGTTGTAGACGGCGGCTGGACGTGTTGGTAGAAAATGAATTATTTTACAAATTATTGATTAACTGAGCGGCTTACTATATGAAAAAGAAACTGACCAAAAACCAGCTTTTAAATCGCGCTGCAAAGATTAAAATCCTTTTAACCGATGTGGATGGCGTCCTTACGGATGCAGGTGTGTATTACTCCTCGAACGGTGAACTTATGAAACGATTCTCAATTCGGGATGGAATGGGAGTCGAACTTTTACGAAAACAGGTTAATGTGGAAACCGGAATAATTACTCGCGAAGATACTTTAATTGTTAAAACCAGGGCGAATAGGTTAGGTATCAAAGAATTACACATGGGTATCCTTGATAAATTAAAAACTCTTGAAGAAATTATTGCCAGAAAAAAAATAAAAGCAGAAGAGATTGCCTTTATCGGGGATGATGTCAACGACGTTGAGATTCTGAAAAGTGTTGGATTGTCGGCATGTCCTAACGACGCCACAAAAATTGTAAAGGGCGTAGCGGATATGATAGTAGAGAGTAAAGGTGGGCATGGGGCCTTCAGGGATCTTGCCGATTTCATAATCGAAGCAAAGACAGATAAGAAAGGGAAGCAATGAATTTAAATAAGGTAAAAGTTGGCAATAGATGGATAGGAGACGGAGAGCCGGTATACATTATCGCCGAAATTGGGATCAACCATAACGGTTCTGTTGAGACCGCTAAAAAATTAATAGATGGCGCCGTATTTGCCGGCTGCGATGCGGTAAAATTTCAAAAACGCACTCCTGAACTATGCGTTCCTAAAGATCAATGGGATATCGAGCGTGATACTCCGTGGGGCAGAATCTCTTACATAGAATACCGGCGTAAAGTTGAATTCGGTTTCGAGGAATATTTGGAAATAGACGAATACTGCAAGCACAAAGGAATTGAATGGTTTGCATCTCCATGGGATGAGGAGGCATTGTTATTAATCGATAAATTTAAACCGGCACTTTTTAAAATTGCATCTGCCTCGTTAACTGACTGGAACCTATTGAAGAAAATAAGATCAACCGGAAGGCCTGTTATTCTCTCAACCGGAATGTCGACTCTGAGTGAAATAGAAGAAGCCGTGGAAATTTTGGATATCGATAATCTGATGATCGCACAATCAACTTCTAACTATCCCTGTACTCTGGAAGAATTAAATCTTAGAACAATAATTTCATACAAAGACAAATTTCCCGGAATACCAATAGGATATTCAGGGCACGAGACAGGTTTGGCTCCGACATTAGCAGCGGTGGCTCTCGGTGCATCATTTGTGGAACGCCATATTACGCTTGACCGCGCTATGTGGGGTACCGATCAGGCCGCTTCGATTGAAATTAACGGAATGATGAAACTTGTCCGGGATATCCGGGATATTGAAAAAGCTCTCGGTGACGGAGTCAAGAGAGTTTATGAAAGCGAGCAAACGAATTTAGCTAAACTCCGAATAGTCAAACCAAATCTAAAAGTATAAATCATGGCAGATTTTTTTTAGCCGGATTTACACAGTACGAACTGATTGCTTACACGGTTATTATCCTTGCAGCCGTTCTGTTCATTATTCTTGAGAGAATATTCCCATATAACCCGGGGCAAAGAATTCTGCGGGAGGGATTTTTTAATGATTTAGCTCTATACACAGTTGCCCAAAGTTATATCCTGGGAATAATCATTTTCACAATTATTATTAAATCGATTGATGCAACCGCCAACTTTTCACGATTGCAGCTTTTTGCCGATGTACCGGTTTGGCTGCAGCTGGTTTTCTTCACGATAACTCATGATATTTACATTTACTGGATGCACAGGTGGCAGCACAGCAATAAATATTTATGGAGACTTCACGAAGCGCATCATTCTCCAAAAAAAGTAGATTGGCTCTCCGGCTCCCGTTCGCACGCATTCGAAATTTTGATCAACCAAACAGTTGAATTTCTTCCGATCGTATTACTCGGTTCCCCTCCTGAAGTAATCGCATACAAAGGAGTCATCAGCGCGCTCTGGGGGATGTATATTCATTCCAATTTGGGGATAAAGACCGGATGGCTTCAGAAAATATTTAATGGTCCTGAAATGCACAGAATTCATCATACCACTGGCAAAGGGCGAAACCGGAATTTTGCCACTAAATTTGCAATGTGGGATTGGATTTTCGGGACAGGTTTTTTACCCGAAGAACGCGTATCGGAATACGGATTGAAAACTTTTTTCCCGGATAATTTTTTCAGTCAGTTTATTTTTGCATTCAGGAGTTTTAAAAAAAGGGGCTCAAGTTATTGAGCCCTATTTTAAAATTGCGGTCATCACTACAATCCCATGATCCTTTTATCTTTAGGATATTTAACAGAATAAATCAATTTCTTTACAACTGATTTGCCCCCGTCTGCATCAACAATCCACTTCACTGTACCGGTTTCAGCATCGTAAATGGCTCCTGAGGATTCGATCAATTTGACTGCTATATCCTCATGCCTGGAAACGGGGATCTGATCCTCAACCATAATTTTGGTCAATTGTTTCTTATTGTTTTTAACTATGATTTCAAACGCGAATATTCTTTCAACATTACTGCTTAGAAATTTATCCTCCGAAAAATCTTTTACGACTTCCCGGGAAACTGAAATATTCTGATCCCGGCCCAGAGAAATTGTGAGCGTATCTTTTGTTGTAGCGGGATTGATACCAGACCGTCCGACATAGGAATTACCGAAATAAATATTTGCCTGTCCGGGGAGTAAATTATACTTATTCCAATCTGTTAACTTTGCGACAAGAAATGCGTTATTATCAAGTTTAGGGGCTGCATAGTATTCATAAATAGAGGGAACGGTATATACCTGGAGCGCCATCGTATGCGGCTTACTGTCAGACGGAATAGAATATTTTATTGAGGAAGTAAATTCAATTGAAAGCTGTGTCTCAAGAACATCAATAAAATTTGCCATTGTTTCCGCCGGCGCTGCGGCATCCAAAACGGTTTGCATCACACCGCTCGATGCAAATTTTTCAGTGCCTGATTTCATTTCACGTAACAGTACCGGCCGCTCAAAATCCAGATACCATGGATTAAGTTCGGGCTTATTATTATTACTGCCGGGATTTCTTGTGGATAGAATTATCTGCGCGTCATTCCAGTCGAAGCCGCTGTTCTGCCATACATCAGCGTTATAATTTAATGATGCATAAGAATTAACATTATCGATCCGTATATCGTATGCAGGACGCCAGCCGGCATCGAAGATCAGATACGTTAGTTCAAGATCCAGGATTGTGCCGGTATTCGACGAAACAGTCACAACAATTTCATTCACCGGTTTGTTAAGTTGATTGTTTAACTCTTCAAGCTGATTTTGAATCCGGTCAATATTTTTTTTGATCTTTTTGGCGCTCAGAGACAATTCGAATATTTTACTTTTTATTTCGGTCAGCCGTTTCCTGTAGTATTCCCCCATCTTTTGAAGTTCTGATACGGATACTCCTATTTTTTCATTTCCGATATTTTTGTTAGCAAGGATTAAATCGATTTCAGACTTAAAGACATCGGTCTCATTTTGATTGAATGCCAGATTTCTGTTCTGGGAATCAAGCGAATCCTCAAGGTTTTTAATTTGGGGAGTTTTTTCAGGAATCCGCAGAAAATTGAATCTCTGTGCAACAGAGATTATTACAGCCTCGCCTTTAGCTGAAACGTTAATGCTGTTACGGTCTATATTTGAGGCCAATCCTGTGAATACTAAATCATTCAGTCCTCTTTCAAGTTGGGTTCTAACAGAATAATTCAGCTGCGCTCCTTTCAAAAAAACTTTTACACTTGCAGGAGCTGATTTTAACAGGATTTCATTTGAGCCGTAACTTGCTGTGCAAAATGAAAACGCTAAAATGATTGATAATAGATTTTTCTTCATAGTACCACCCTGATGTTAGTTCAAATATAATCAAACTGCTGCTTATACCTGGATGCCCCGATAACGGTTCCACCAAATAATAAGGTATTATTGTGTCTCTAATCGTCTTTCATTCCAGAGGAGCATTCTTTATTTTTCGGATCACATTAATAAGTAACTAAATCATTGTCTGGAATTATACTCCATGAAAAAATTATTAATTGAGCTGCTGACCAGATATTTTAAGAATATCAGCGAAAGCTGGTCTGCGAAGCTTATTCCGATTTTTGCCGGAAAGCTTTCTGATCCGCAAATTCGGACATTTGTGGATAGCAGTCTCAATGTGTTTATAGATGTCATCGAAACCGGCGATTATAAAGCGGCCGATCAGTATCTAATAGAAACGTACACTCTTTTTTCACAGGCAAACCTTAATCTGCTTGAAGTAAGCCAGCTTTTCAGTCAGGGCAGATTTGCAGTTCTCAATTTTATTGAGAAAGATGCAATGAGCAATACAGATCCGGTAATTCTCCTCGGTTTTTTTGACGAGCTAATTGAACAAATCTATGCCCGCTACTGCGTTCTTCATCAGGACACACAAATGAAAGAACTGGCATTGGATCGTGACCGGTTAGCTTATAAGCTCGAACTTAACCAGCAATATCTGAAGAGCATACTTCATTCCTCAGATCAGGCAATTATGATGGTTGATCAGAATGAAAAATTTATAACATGGAATAAAGGCGCTGAAAAAATTTTCGGTTATACCGAGGATGAGGTTCTGGGAAAACCGTCGACTTTTTTGTTTCCCGAAGGTGATGAATACATTAAAGAATTAGAACAAATTATACGGGATGCAAAGGAAATCGGATTTAAAAGTATTGTTGAAACACAGAGGAGAAAGAAGAATGGCGAGCTTATTGCCGTACGCCTGAGCGTTTCGCGATTACCGAACAACAATGGAGATTATGCAGGCAGATCGATAATCATTAAAGATTATTCAGAATTTAAGCGGCTGCAGGCACAGATCGATCAATCCGAAAAACTTGCTGTCATCGGACAGCTCGCTGCCGGCGTAGCTCATGAAATCGGAAACCCGCTCACTTCAATTTCATCTCTCGTTCAGATCCTGCAGAGAAGAAGTCAGGATAGCTTTATGAGTGAACAGCTGGTTAATATCAAAGAAAATATTGACCGTATAACAAAAATAGTTCGCGAGCTGGTGGATTTCTCCCGTCCGCCAAGTTATGAAACAGCAGTTCAGGATATCACTGATGTGATTAAAACCGCACTTGGTATTGTGAAGTATGATAAAAGAATCCGCAAAGTTAAATTCGAAACAGATTTAAAAAATTCATTGCCAAGCACAAATGTTGCCGCTGACCAGCTTCTTCAGGTTTTCATTAATATCCTTATTAACGCGCTTGATGCTATTGAAGGTAACGGAACCATTCATCTGAAATCCGACTCAGATAAAAAAAATGTATATGTTGAGATAAAGGATGACGGTTTCGGAATGAATGAAGAAACTCTCGGGAAAATTTTTGACCCATTCTTTACGACCAAAGAAGTGGGTAAAGGAACTGGATTGGGTCTATCGGTCAGTTACGGAATTATAAAACGCTTTAACGGTGAAATTAAAGTAGCCAGCAGATTAAATGAAGGAAGTTCATTCAGAATAAGTCTTCCTATAGTAAACAATTAGTTTGGAGAGAAAATGCCCGCAAAAATTTTAATTGTTGACGATGAGAAACCGATCCGTGATTCTCTTAAAATGGTTTTAGCTGATGAGGGCTTTATTACTGATACTGCCGGCGACGGTGAAGAAGCTCTTTTAAAGATAGAGGACAATTCTTACGACGTTGTAATCTCCGATATAAAAATGCCTAAAATGGACGGGATGCAGCTCCTCGAGTCTTCATCCAAAATTTCGCCTGAAACTTTTTTTATTATTATGACAGCTTTCGCATCTGTTAAAACAGCGATAGAGGCATTGCGCTGCGGAGCGTACGACTATCTCATTAAACCTGTTGAATTTGAAGATGTCATTATACGCGTTAAACGGCTTATTGACTATAAAATGCTGGCCGCCGAAAATAAATCACTCAGACAGAGAATTTCTTCCGATGCAGGATTCACGAATTTGATCGGAAAGAGTCAGCCCATGAAAAAAGTATTCGATATAATATCGCAGGTGGCCCCAACCAACAGTAACGTGCTTATTTACGGAAAAAGCGGAACCGGAAAAGAGCTTGTCGCAAAAGCCATTCACAATAACAGCAGCCGCAAGGAGAAAATTTTTCTTCCTATCAACTGTGGCGCTATTTCAGAAAATTTGATTGAGAGCGAACTGTTCGGTCATAAAAAAGGCTCTTTTACCGGCGCAAGCGAAGATAAAACCGGTTTGTTCAAGGTCGCAGATGGCGGAACGCTTTTTCTGGATGAAATCGGTGAACTTCCCCTTAACCTTCAGGTGAAACTTCTACGGGCAATTGAGGACCGCGAGTTTATACCGGTCGGCGGAGTGAAATCTGTTAGCACCGATGTAAGAATTATTGCCGCAACCAACCAGGATCTGTTTGAAAAAACCAAGGCTAATGAATTCCGTGAGGACCTTTATTACCGGTTGAATGTGATTGAAGTAAAGTTGCCGTCGCTGAATGAACGCACCGAAGATATACCGCTTCTTGTGAATCATTTCATAGAAAAATTCACCAAAGAAATGGGTAAAAAAATAATTGGAATCGATAATGAGACAATGAAAATTCTGCTTACACACGACTGGCGGGGCGGTGTTCGTGAATTGGAAAATGTTATCGAGCGGGCTATTATTTTTGCGTCGAAGGAAAATATTACAATTGCTGATCTGGCAGATCATATGCGGGGAAGAAATATTCAGGGAGGATATCCCGACGCGCTAAAAGAGGCAATAAAGGATTTTGAAAAAGAACATATTTTAAAAACAATCCGAAAATTTGATTACAATAAGGAAGAAGCCGCTAAAGCATTGGAAATCGGTCTTTCTTCTCTCTACAGAAAAATGGATGACCTCGGAATACCGACCAGAACATCAAAAGAGGATGCTCTTTAAAATTCTATGCTTATTCCGATGGACGGCAGTAAACCGATTGATGATCGATCATCGATTTCACCCTTACGGTAATCCCAGCGGATAGAATTTCTGTTCTTGTTATTGTAAATATTCTGAATATCTATATATGTAATCATTGCCCAGCCGTCAAAATCCCAGCGTCGATCTACTCGAAGGTCCAGCGAATGAACCGGCTTAAAGCGTTGAGTATTATATTTTACCACACTCTGAGTTCCGTCATTGTTAAATGGAGTGTAAGGATTTCCCGTGGCGAATCTGAATTTAAAGGAAGCTTCCCACTTTTTGCTGAATATATAACCCCCGGTTAAATTTACTATCCATTTCTGGCTGTAACTGCCGGGACGTTCTATCCCGTCAAGCCCTTTAAAAAATGATTCGCTCCACGTTACACTTAGTATTCCATAATTCGGCGTGTCTGATGATTTTTTCTGAATGGAAAATTCTACACCATGCACATCACCTGTACCCGCGCTTACAAGCGGTTCCAGACCAAATGACGCAAAGTTCTCATCACCGCCGCCAAAACCGGCTCCGGTATTTGCCAGAACAATATAGGGACGCAATATACTCGTTGGATAATTTGAATAGTTTTTATAAAACCCCTCTACTTTCATTCGTAGATCATCCTCAAGTCTCCGTTCATAACCAAGTACATACTGATTCACCCGGACCGCTTTTAAATTTTTATTTGATTCATCCGCGATCAGCCATATATATGAAGGACTCTGGTGATAAATGCCGGCACTAAAATTAATAGAGGATATTTCGTTCAGCATGTAAGAAACAGAAATTCTCGGACTGAAATAAAAAGATGTATTTATTCCGCTGAAATAATCTCCTCTTGCGCCAATACTTAATGAATAACGATCAAACATAGTATTTGAATACTGGGTGTAGAATCCAAATTTCGTAAAATTCCTCTGAGATTTTAAAGAGGTAATATTAAGTTTTTCTCCGAATGATGTAATGAAATTTGGAAGTTTAATATCTGCTGAGAATTTTATCAGTTTGGCGGAGACACCCAAATTTAGTTCCGAGGACTTGGAAAGTTTATAAATAATATCCCCTTTAAACTCATTCTCTCCTTCCCTCGATTTATTAAGAAAGATGGGATTGAGAAGAGTGTCTCTCTGTGACGAATCAAAGTCTGTAAAATTTCTGCTCACAGTAAGATTAATAAATCCTTTGTCAAAGAGATGCCGGAATGATAAACCTGTCACATAGGTATTCTGATCAGATCCGAGAATTCTGGAGTTTTCATACAAGTCCTCCGAATCTTTATTATTAAACTTCACCTTATCGAATGCGCCTATAAACAGATAGGATAATCTGTTGCGGGAATCAAGATCATACGTAAACTTACTCATAAGATCATAATACTCGGGTACAAAATTGAATCCCGCCGCATTAAAAATAAAATCGAGGTAACTGCGTCTTGCTGAAAAAACAAAATTCCCGCTTTTGCCGAGAGGACCTTCCAGATTCAACCCGAACTGAGATGCAGAGATTGTACCTTTCCCTCCAAGGTGATCTTTTCTTCCCTCTCTCAAGTCTATAGTCAGAACGGAGGAAAGTTTATCTCCGTATAATGAGGAAAATCCCCCGCTTGAAAAACTGGTCTCGCGTACAAAATCCAGATTAATAAAGCTGAGAGGTCCGCCGGTTGCCCCCTGGCTTCCAAAGTGATTAATATTCGGCACTACAAATCCATCTACAAGATAAAGGTTTTCAGATGGAGCTCCTCCCCGAACCACAAGATCGTTTCTGCCTGCACTCGCCTGCGCGACTCCCGGTAAAACTGATAAGGCTCGTACCACGTCTTCAAAACCTCCCGGCGCTCTTCTAATCTCCTCATAGCTTAAATTTGCTACGCTGCCTGATTCGCTCGGATCCATTTCGAAGTAACCCGTGCGGACAGTGACGCCTTCCAATTCAATTAAGCTGCTTATCATTTTAAATAATAAATCGGTCGGCCTTGTAGTGTTTACCACAATGTCGGACTTATTAATAGCACCATATCCAAGGGCGGAAACACGGACCTGATAAATTCCTGCTTCCAAGTTGGGAATTACAAATTCTCCATTTAGATCCGTTGCAGCACCTCTGTCAGTTCCAACAATAACTACATTGGCTCCGGGGACAGGTTCATTAGTAACTCCCTCCACAACTTTACCGGAGATTATTCCTTTCAAATTCTGGCCTTGTAATATTCCGGCTGCGAAGATTACGGCAAGTAGGACATAAAAGTATTTCATTTCATCCTTTTTTTTCAAACTTAACACTTTATGAAACAAAAATGGTTCCCTTTAATTTCAAAAAGCAGCATATGATGTATTAAAAATTATTTTATTATATTTGACTCAGTTCTCACCGGATATTGAAGGGCATGGAAAAAGAAAAAATCAGCTTAGAACTTTTAAAAGATTTGCATAGCGGATTTAATAATATTTTTTTCTCAATAAGGTTTTACGACGGGGCGGTCGAAAATTTTGTTTCGGACTCTGTTGAGCAGATTACAGGTTATACCCCCTCAGAGATTTTATCACTTCCAGAAATTCATTATTCATTAATATTTGAAGACGATTTAGCTGCCGTTAAAAAAAGTATTGCTGAATTTGAAAAAGACTTGGACAAAAAGACTCTCGAACTAAGTTACAGAATTAATTCCAAAGCCGGCATTCCCATCTGGGTAAGGGAATTTTTAAGACTCGAACGCGGTGGAAACGGATATTCCATAACAAGCAAAAAGAGCGCGGTTATTAATATTGATGAATTAAAAAGTAGTGAAACTGAACTTTACGAAGCTTTAGAAGTGCTTAAAGACCTGAATCTGTCAAAAGATAAGTTTATTTCGATAGTATCCCACGACCTCCGGGCACCGTTTACAACTTTACTGGGATTTTCGGAAATCCTTCTCAATGAACGCGATATTTCAGAGGATGAAAGAAACGAATATCTTCAATATATTTATGAAGCTTCTAAGACACAGCTCAATCTCATTAATTGTCTGCTCGACTGGTCGCGTCTTCAGACGGGAAGAATCAAAGTTGATCCGGTCCGCCTGAATGTTAAAACACTTATCTCCACGGCAATAACACCGCTTACAGGCGACGCAGTAAGAAAAAACATCAATGTAAAAATTGATATTCCGGTTGATCTGTACGTGAATGCTGATGAACGGCTTATGAGCCAGGCCGTCGTAAACCTTACAACCAATGCTATTAAATTCACGCCTGAAGGAAAAGAGGTACATCTTTCCGCAAGCAGATTTAAAGAAGGCATGGTTGAAATAGTTGTTAAAGACGAAGGACTTGGCATCAGCGAAGAGAATCAGACAAAACTTTTTAAAATTGATCAGAAATTTTCTCTCGTAGGTACAAACGGAGAAAAAGGGAGCGGGCTCGGATTAACTCTTGTGAAAGAGATAATTGAAAAGCATGGCGGACAAGTATGGTTCTACTCTCAGATAAGCGAAGGAAGCGAGTTTCATTTTACAGCTCCGGAAGCCAAAAACAGAATTCTGCTGGTTGAAGATGATCTGAGCGTCCAAAAACTTTATAAAAGAATAATCGAACATGCCCTTCCTAATTTTGAGGTTCAAATCGCGCAAAACGGCTATGAGGCGATTGGAATGTACCGTGATCTTCTCCCGACTATAATAATTACAGACCATGATATGCCGTTGATGAACGGAATTCAGCTTGTGGAAGCTATTCAGAATAAAGAATCCAATAGAACCGTACCTATTGTGGTCCTTTCTGCTAAATTAAACGACGAACTCATAAAAAAATATTCACGTCTTGGCGTTGATAAGATTATCTCCAAACCTGTAGAGCCCGAAATATTGATACAGCAGATTGAAGATTGTTTATATTAAAGAATATTAATTATTCTCATTCCGGATTAAAAAACAGAAAACAGCAGTGAATGAAATCCGTTCCAAAAATTGGTACGCTCTGTACACAAAGCCGCGGCAGGAGTTTAAAGCAGCTTTGCAGCTCGAGAGCATCTCAGTAGAATACTACCTTCCTACTCTGACAACTACAAAAAAATGGAGTGACAGGAAAAAAAAGATTACCGAGCCCTTATTCAGGGGATATATTTTTATCAGGGCAGATGACAAAGAAAGAATATTGGCTGTTTCTTCGGAGGCTGTTGTCAGGACAATTTTCTTTAACGGGAAACCCTCGGTAATTCCGGATTGGCAGATTGAAAATATCAAAAAAATTCTGAGCGAATCACCGGACATTTTCGTCTCAAATAAAATAGAAATCGGTGCCAGGGTAAAAATTATTGACGGACCGTTCAAGGACGTGATTGGTGTTGTAACGGGCTCGCAGGAAGAGAAATGGCTGGCGGTTTCAATTGATTTGTTGAGATGTTCCGTTATGGTCAGACTTCCGAAGGAGTGCGTAGTGGACACTCTAAATTAAACAAATCTTAATATTAATAAATTGTTTTTTTTATTATTTATTGTATATTAATTCGGTCGTAAATAGAATTCTGATTTTATAATTAACCGGCTTCTAAGAGGAAGAAAATGAAAAGATCAAGCGTACAAAAAATAATTCTTTTTGCAATTACAATATCTTCTTTTTACTTCACTTCCTGCTCGGGTAGAAGAGCAGTTTTTTTAGAGTCTCAGGAAATCCCAAAATCAAACGAAGTTGTAACTGAAGTAAAATTGAATATCCGGGCCGCTGCTGATTCTTTGTGGGAATTACGCGGGACACCGGAAAAAGCATTAGAAATGCTGAAAGCTTATGTTACTGCTTCCGAAACCAATCCAACAGATATAAATTTATTGGCTCGTTTATCACGGGCTTATTATTTGGTTGGAAACTACGTCGAATCCGATCCGGACAAGAAAGATGAATTATTTACTAAGGGATTGGAGACCGGTGAAAGAGCATTAGGGTTAATTCCCTCATTCAGAAAAAGCTACACTGAAAATGAAGATGTAAAAATAGCCATTAAGGAAGTCGGGATAGAAGGTATAGAGGCGATTTACTGGACAGGCGCTAATTACGGGAAATGGGCTGCGGAAAAGAATTTGCTGGTAAGATTAGGCAATAAGTCAAAAATTGAAGCTTATAATCAAAGAGTTTTCGACTTAGATCGAAATTTTTTCTACGGTGCGGCTGACAGATTTTTCGGAGCGCTGCCCACAAGAGTCCCGGGCGGGGATTTAAATCTTTCTAAATTCCATTTTGAAAAATCAATTGAACTTGCACCAAATTATTTTGGAACAAGAACCCTATTCGCGGAATATTATGCGACTAAGGCACAGGATAAGGACACGTTTGTGAAACAGCTGGAATATGTAATCAACACTCCTTACGATCTTGTACCTGAAATTATACCTGAAAACAAATATGAACAAGAGTATGCAAAAAAATTATTGGAGCGAATTGATGAATTTTTTAAATAGAAAATTTTCTACGTTTTTCATAATTGTATTCTTAATATTAACGGTTTACGGGAATAAACCGTTAGCGCAAGAAGTTTATGAAATCAGATTCGCAACTATTGCCCCGGACGGTACCCCCTGGTCAGATCAGTTGAAAGAAATGAAAAAGAGGGTTGAGAAAGAGGGAAAGGGAAGAATAAAGCTGGTCATTTATACAAGCGGACAGTTGGGCGGAGAACTTGAAACTCTTCGTTCATTGCAGCGTGGCAGAATTCAGGCATGGGGAGGAAGTGTCGGGGCTGTATCGGCCTTAATACCCGAACTTCAGCTGCTCGAGTTACCTTACCTGTTTTTGAATGAAAAAGAAACTGATTACATTCTTGATGACGTTGTTTTCCAGCCTTTTTCCGACATATTAGCTAAGAAAGACTTCGTCTTGCACAGCTGGAATGAAAATGGATGGAGACATTTCGCCACTAAGAAAAAACCAGTTTTTAATCCATCCGATCTTAAGGGAATGAAAATCAGATCGCAGGAAAGCCCGATTCATATTGAGATGTGGAAAGCTTTTGGTGCCTCCCCTGTTCCGATTTCCATTCCTGAAGTGATGAGTGCACTTCAAACCGGACTTGTGGAAGGATTTGATAATTCAACGTTATTTACTTCTGCTACCGGGTGGTACCAGGGAATAGATCATTTTGTTCAATCGGCTCATATGTATCAACCCGGTATTATTATATACAATAAAAAATTCCTCGACTCACTCCCAAAGGATATACAAAAAATTCTGCTGGGAGATCCGAAGACCGAAGCCAGAATCGGAAGAACTGGAGTCCGCGAGATAGAGCCTGAGATTATTAAAATTCTGGAAAAGGATGGTGTTAAAGTTCATAAAATGTCCACTGCGCAGAAGGCAGAATTTGCGAAATTGGCAAAAACCATCCATCCTAAATTCAGAAATGTAGTCGGCGCGGCTTTATTTGATAAAGTCCAGAATGCTCTTCGGGATTTCAGGAATAAACCGGAAAATAAATGATTCAATTTTTCGAAGCTATAGATAATTTTTTTGCAAAACTCGAAAAGATTTTTCTTGTAATCGGAGTCGTTGTAATGACTCTGGTAGTCTTTTTCGATCTTTTATTCAGAAATTTATTCGACGACGGATTTATTTGGGCCAAGGAGCTTGCAGCCTTTTTAATGATCTGGGTTGGCTTTATAGGAGCCTCTCTGGCCACAAAAGAAAATAAACATCTGGTAGTCGGGATTCCTGAAAAATTGTTTCCCTCAAAGACCCTTCCTTATGTATCCCTTTTAGTATGTTTAATTGTTTTTTCAGTGACAATTTTCATCGCTTATCTGGGATTTAATTATGTATCGGAAACGCGTGAATTCGGGGAGACTTCCCTTGTACTAAATATCCCTCTCTGGATTGTGCAGATAATTATCCCGATCTCTCTGGTGGCTATTGCATTCAGATTCATCGGAATCGGCATTAATATTTTTCAAGGAAAAATTTCCTCCATTGGCGCAGGCGGAAAGGAAGAACTAAAACAAAAAGGGCCGGTAAATGATTGAATATCTCATAGTCTTTGTCGCCCTTGTCTGCATGGTAATTGGAACTCCGCTGTTTATAATTCTTGCCATTATAACACTTTGCTGTGTTCAATTCCTTGGTGACGGAATGCTTGCCGAGATGATTGCCGATATGTTTAATGCCGTGAATAAAGATGTTCTGTTGGCCATTCCGTTCTTCTTGATCGCCGGTCAGATTATGACGCACGGAACAATTGCCAAAAGGCTGATTGATTTTGCCAAATCAATAGTCGGATGGTTGCCCGGGGGACTTGCTGTTACCACAATATTTGCATGTCTTTTCTTTGCCGCAATATCAGGGTCTTCCCCCGTTACCGTCATCGCGATCGGGACAATGATGTATCCTGCTTTAATTAAAGAAAATTACAAAGAGGATTTTTCGATTGGACTTCTAACTTCTGCCGGATCATTGGGAATCTTAATTCCTCCAAGCATTCCTATGATTATTTATGCAATAGTAGTTTCAACGTCTGCAAATATTATTTCTGTAGCTGATCTTTTTATTGCCGGGGTAGTTCCGGGATTATTAATCGGGTTACTATTGATGATTTACTCTGTGATTACTCAGAAAGGACACACAACCGAAACAACAAGCAAATTCTCTTTCGATCAATTTAAAAATTCTTTTAAAGAAGGTATCCTGGCACTGATTCTGCCCATAATTATTCTTGGGGGCATTTACAGCGGATTTTTTACTCCAACCGAAGCTGCGGCCGTCGCGGTTGTTTATACTTTTATTGTTGAGGTCTTCATTCATAAAGACATAAAAATCAAGAAGATTCCGGAAATAATTATTCAAAGCACTTCAATGATGGGAACATTATTCTTGATTATAGTGATTGCTATAAGTTTTAATCAGTTCCTCGCTTTGGAAAGAATTCCATACCAGGCCGCCTTATGGATGAAAAGTTTTGTTCATTCTTCCATTATGTTTCTGATAGTAGTGAACATCTTTCTCTTAATTCTCGGGTGTTTCATGGATATTATGTCAGCGATACTTATCGTTGGTCCTCTTTTAGGCCCCATGGCAATTGAATTCGGGATCGATCCGGTTCATTTCGCGATTATTTTTATTGTCAACATGGAGATCGGTTATCTCACCCCGCCTATGGGTATAAATCTTTTTGTGTCTTCAAGTATTTTCGAAAAGAAAATCGGATATGTTATTAAGTCCACAATTCCCTTTACTCTCATACTTCTTTTTGCATTGATCTTAATCTCCTACATCCCCGGCATTAGTATGTTTTTGGTTGAGATGTTTAGATAGTCGACCCGTCTGAATAAGCTTATAAAATGTTAGCTGATTCTAATCAACGTCATTTATGCTGAAGCGATGTTAAACTCTAATTATGTACTTAAGTCTGAAGAAGTAATTTTTCTCATCTAATTATTTTTTTAGTAAATTGGAACACAACAAAAGATACTTTTGCAAATCATGTTAGACCAAAAACCACTCAGTGAATTTTCAGTTGGCGATGAAATATTGATGTTCCTCATCGTAAGCAAATGTGAAACGAAGACTGCCAAAAACGGAAAACTGTTTCTTAATCTGGAACTCAGGGATAAATCCGCATCGCTTCCCTCAAAAGTCTGGGATAATGCCGAAGAATACGCAAAGAAGTTGAAGGAAGGTACTGTTGTTAAAGTTGCCGGATTAATTGAAGATTTTAACGGCGCACCTCAAATCAAGATTGAAAAAATCCGCCCTGCTCTTGAAAATGATAATGTAATTCCAGAAGATTTTCTGCCGCGCAGCAGCCGTCCATTCGATGAAATGATGAATGAATTAAATATTATTATCGAATCGATCAGCGATCCGTTTCTTAGCCGGCTTACGAAGACGATATTATCGGGAGACTCGCTGGATAAATATACCCGCACACCGGCCGGTAAAGGATGGCACCACGCTTATATTCACGGTCTGCTTGAACATACACTTGAGATTGTCCGCATTTGCGAATTGATGTGCTCCATGCATTCGGGTATAAGAAGAGATCTGCTTTTATGCGGTGCCCTTCTTCATGATTTCGGCAAGACGGAAGAACTCACTTACGATTCGGTTTTCGATTATTCCGATAAAGGAAAGCTTCTTGGTCATATAACAATTGGCGCTATGACAGTAGACAGAACTGCAGCATCAATCCCTGATTTTCCCGAAGATCTAAAAATCCATTTGATCCATCTTATCCTAAGTCATCAGGGTAAGCTGGAATATGCTTCTCCGGTCGAGCCTAAAACTCTTGAGGCAATTGTACTCTATCAGGCTGATGAACTGAGCGCGAAGACAAATGCCTACAAATACGCCATTGAAGCCGATAAATTAAAAGGAGGCCGGTGGACAAGATTCCTGCCCCTCGCGGAAACATCTTTATTTATTCCGGATGATAATTCAACAGAACGGGATTCAAAATAAAACATTAAACCAACCAAACGAGAATTGTATTATGGAAAGAACAACCAGATCTCTCTTTTTACTTTTCATCTTCATCGCAGCATCCCTGTTAAAAGTAAACGCTCAATCGCTCGACGCTCTTATGGAGGAGGGAGAAAAATATTACAGACAATTCGACAATGAGAAAACTCTGGAAGCTTTTAAGAAAGCTGAAAAGATAAATGCCAATAATTTTGAAACGCTCTGGAAATTATCCCGGACCTATGTTGATATTGCAGACCGGATGCCTGCGAGTACGGATGAACAGGAAAAGGCTCAACTTGCAATATATCAGAAGGCGCTTGAATACGCAGATCAGGCTATAAAGCAAAAGCCAAATCAATCGGTCGGGTATTTACAGCGCGCAATTGCGAACGGTAAAATTGCTTTATTTAAAGGAGTCTTTTCTGTTGCCGGTGTTGTAAACAGTGTTAAAGCCGATGCGGAGAAAGCAATTTTACTGGATAACGGAGGGAATTTTAATCAGGGAGTAGCCCACTATGTTTTAGCAAGGACACACGCTAAAATAAGTGAAAAATGGAAACCCGCAAGAATGGTGCTCGGACTCGGCTGGGCAGATAATGAAATAGCTGTTAAAGAGTACAAGAAAGCCATAGATCTTTATCCCGGCTATGTAATGTTTTACGTCGATTTCGCTCTCTCACTTATCCGGCAGGATGAATATAAAACTGCCAGAGAGATGCTCAACAAAGCTATCGCGTGCCAGTTTCAGCATCAGGATGATGAAAAAAGATTGGCAGAGGCAAAAAATATTCTGGTTGAAATTAAAGATGAATAGAATTTCTGCAGTTATTATTCCGAATCATCCGCTTCGCGCGGAGGGCAAAGAATCTGCAGATGTAATCTTCACTTCAACTTCGATTATTCAAAATAGAAAATGCCCATATGCAATTTAAATCTGAGTTTCTCGAAAAACTTTCGACCGCAAAAAAAATAGTTTTCTTTACCGGAGCAGGAATTTCCGCTGAGAGCGGTATTTCAACTTTCAGGGGGAAAGACGGCATATGGAATAAGATGAAGCCTGAGGAACTTGCCAGCTTCGACGCATTCATGAGGAATCCCGATCTGGTATGGGAGTGGTATCAGCATAGAAGAGATATAATACATAAAGCTCAACCTAATGCCGGACATCTCGCAATATCTGAACTTGAACATTATTTTGATGTTTCTGTTGTAACACAGAATATTGATAATCTTCACAGACGCGCAGGATCAAAAAAAGTATTTGAACTGCACGGCAATATTGAAAGAAATTTTTGCGTGAACTGTCATACTTTTTACAATTCTCTTGAAATCGAAATAAAGAACAAAGCACCAAAATGCGGGAAGTGCGGCGGTCTTGTAAGACCGGACGTCGTCTGGTTCGGCGAGATGCTTCCACAGGACGAATTTACAGATGGAGAAAGAGCCGCAGAATGGAGCGATATTTGTTTTGTAGTGGGAACATCCGCTGTTGTTTACCCGGCTGCTTATATTCCAATCAGTGCGAGGAATGCCGGATCTTATATCGTTGAGGTAAATCTGGAACCTACCGAAATGACGAGGTTTGCAGATTATTCTTTGTTCGGAGAGGCGGG
>PGYS01000131.1 GCA_002839795.1 Ignavibacteriae bacterium HGW-Ignavibacteriae-3
GTAGCAAAATTGAATAAGGTTGTTTTGCCGGAGTTCGGATTTCCGACCAGGGCAACATTAATGGTTCTGCTTTTTTCAGCAAATATTTTTCTGATGGTATCGTCGGTAAAAGTACCGTTAAAAGAGGAACCGTAATTGGAATTTGAATTATCCTGAGAGACAACTTCAATAAGCCCGGCTTCGCTTCTTCTGAGTGATACGTGCGAATCCATTATCTCGTATTCAATAGGGTCCTGCAGCGGGGCGTTTTTAATTACTTTCACCGATTTCCCCTTAACAAATCCCATCTCGGTGATGCGTTTTCGGAACGCACCGTGCCCCAGTACTTTGGTAATAATTCCGATCTTACCGTTCTGTAGATCGGACAGATGAGTTATGACCGGTTCAGGTGCTATTAGAGTTTTCACAAATTAATTCCAAATCTTAAAATCATAGCGAATGAATTATCAAGCTTAATATCGGTTCCCGACGGATTTATTATATATTGTATATCGGGCTGGATAAATATATTCTCAGCCAATTGAGTTTTATAAAAAAATTCAACCGTTGTTTCGCCGTTATTATTAATCTTTTTTAAACCGGCATGGGCAAATGAGAGACCCAAGACATCCTCGCCCCCGCTGCTTAATATTCCGGTATAATTAAATCCCGCGCCGATATAATAGTTTTCCTGATTGATTTTCTCAGGACTGAATGCCAATTGTGCAAAAAGACCAAGTCCGCTTCTGTTTTTACTTTCCCAAATTAACTGATCGGCGATAAGATAAAATCCGTAATTGTTATTGAAAATTGTTACAGGAAAGTCGCCCTCCTCACCGTTTTGTCTCAGCCCGGTGTGATAATAACCGCCGATTTTAAAACTTCCGGGTTTATTATTTATCAGGGTGGAATATTGCATCTCTGTGAAAATTAAAGCGCCGTCATCTTTTTTGAGAGACCAATTCATATTGTGCGGGTTGCTGTCCGTTGATCCCGGTGAACCGTCATATACAGCCGCTTGAAAAATAAAATTTTCGCTAAAATAAAATTTTCCGGTAATGCCCAGCGAAGTAAGAGGAAAAATGGGTACCGGTATGTTTCCGGAAATTAAAGAGGGGATTCCGAAAGAACTGTTTATAAATGAGTCTGCATATTCACTTATAAGAAATTCAGCGTTTAAATCCTGAAGCCCGATTGTAAATTCAGCATTCCCGATTGAATGTTTGTACCATAATTCGTGAAAATAAATGCGATTCCCGGCTTCAATATTTGATACTACCTGCAAATCTCCCAATAATTTTTCTGATGGTGCAGCCCCATGGGTCAGGGCGCCGTTAATATAAATCTTTCCGTTATTCCATAAACCGAAATCTAATAAACTGATACCCGCCGATAAATTTATAATTCCGAGATAAACAGTACCTCTTTCTTTACCGCCGGATAAATTACTGGCAAATTCACCAATATACGAGGCTGCAGGCGAAATTAAATTTGATCTATTTGATATGATCGCGGTATCGCTTTTAACCATATGCGCAGGAAAGGACTCTCGAATCTGACCCTGTAAAGACAGAAGGGAACCGGTATATAAAAATATAAAACAGAATGTGCGTTTCATTACTCAAATCCAACATCCGATGAGAATTTTCTGGTATTAATCTATGGATGATGGCATCCGCTTTCAATAGCCGAAATAGGGGAATTACACCGGATCACATCCCATGAAATGGGGATATTTTCCGTATTTCTAGTTCTGGTAGTCTTCTATCTGTATAATTTTATTTGAAATCGCGTAGATGGTCAGGCCGGCCTGGCTTTTAATTCCGGTTTTTAGGGAAATGTTTTTACGGTGACTTACAACTGTGTGAATGCTGATAAAGAGCTTATCGGCTATTTCCTTATTGGAACAGCCGGTGACCAGCAATTTGAGAACTTCCAATTCGCGGTCTGAGAGATTTTCCTGCTCAGAATTCTGGCCGATCTGATTTTCGGAATTTATAAGTTTATGGAACAGATCGTTAATGCTCTCCAGCGAATCTGTGATATGAATAGTTTTATCGAACAATGACAGCAGCTGCTGGTCATAAAAAGTGTAAACCAGCCCAATCCAATTTGTATCCGGCAAGCTCTTTTTTACCGCAATAAACTCTTTGTTTTTATTCTGGATCTGCCCCGGATTGATTATCACAAAGTCGAGTGGTTTAAATTGCGCCGTGCTGCTGATGCCGCTTAAATTATCCAGGCGGTATATCTGGAAATGCTTGCCCGATTTAAGAAGCAGATTTGAAAGGCCCTGGAATATAATTTCCGAAGGTTCAAGAATGGCAATATTTAGAGAGTCAGTATTCAATTAATATTTTTCTCAAGATTACCGATGAGCGGCATAAGTATTGTTTCTTCAATTGCCGAGTGAATTGTCAGATCATATTCCAATTCAAAAAGGCTGACTATAATTTTTCTCCTGAGCGTTTTATCGTTTTGAATCGGAACATGCTTCAGTAACAGTTCTTTAAGGTCATTTAGCTTGGACTCGATGTCGGTATGATGCTCGCTGTAATCTCTCACTGAAAAATCGTGTTTTCCTCCACCGCTCTTTCCGGAATCGCTAAAATGGAGCAATTCGTTGAAATAGGGGAATGCGATCCTGTTCTCATATGAAAGATGTTCTTTCACCTCTTCAAAATACTCATCAAAAAACTTGTCAATAAGTTTTATTTCGGCGGAACTATTTTTTAAATATAATTCCTGAATGTAATTCCGGATTTCCGGGTACTTCTCATTCTCGTAATAATTATGCGAGTTTCTCAGATATAAAATTATGTCCGCAATATCATTTTTTGTAAATGTATCCACTTCGGATAAACTGAATCCGTTGTACATGTTGGCGAATGCCGTAAAAACTTTAGAGTTAATTTTATTCTGATCGCACAGCTGGATAACGGTTTTTTCGTGAACTATCAGATCCAGTCCGAAATGCTCCATCAAAAGTAAAATGGAAGGATTATCTAAAATAAGATCTGACATTTTCATGTCCGGCGTAATATATTTTCTGTTCGTCTGATACATTTTAAATCCGTTATTAATTACAATTCAAAATACAACTTTGATCCTATAACAAACAAAAGGCGGTTTTAATTCCACAGGCTCTAATTAACAAGATTCTTAAGAAATTTCCCCGTGTATGATGTTTTATTCAAGGCTATTTCTTCAGGGGTTCCTGTACATACAATCTCGCCGCCTTTTTCTCCCGCCTCCGGACCGAGATCTATAACGTGATCGGCGCACTTAATTATATCCAGATTGTGCTCGATTATTACTACTGAATTTTTACTCTCAATGAGCATCTGAAAACATTTAAGAAGTTTTCCGATGTCGTCAAAATGCAGTCCTGTGGTAGGTTCGTCGAAAATGAACAGGGTGTGTTTGTTTTTCTTCTGCTGTGAAAGATGAAGAGCCAGCTTAACTCTCTGTGCTTCGCCGCCCGATAATGTGGTCGACGGCTGTCCAAGTTTAATGTAGCCGAGTCCTACATCGGAAAGCACCTGGAGTATCGAGACAATTTTTTTATTATTGACAAAAAATTCTATGGCTTCGTCCACTGTAGAATTAAGCACATCAACAATGTTTTTACCCCGGTATGTAATTTCCCTGACTTCTTTTTTAAAACGCGTGCTTTTGCAGTCATCGCATTCCAGATAAAGATCGGCAAGGAACTGCATCTCGATAGTGATATAGCCCTCTCCTTTGCATGTTTCGCATCTTCCGCCCGGAACATTGAAAGAGAAATAACCCGGTTTATAGCCTCGAGATTTTGCCTGAGGAGTACTCGCAAATAGATCCCGTATAAGCTCATATCCCTTAACGTAACTCACCGGATTTGAGCGTGGCGACTTTCCTATCGGGGACTGGTCTACAATTTCAATTTCGTCGATGTAACGGGAACCCTCGATTGAATCATATTTGCCTAATTTAGGAGGGTTACCCCCGTTGATTTTAACTATGCCGCTGTACAGAATATCATGCACCAGAGTTGATTTCCCGGAACCGCTTACTCCTGTAACCGCTACAAATTTTTTGAGAGGGAATTCGACGGAAATATTCTTAAGATTATTTTCGCGCGCGCCCGTAATTCTGATTGTTTCGGTATCGGAAACATTTCTCTTCTCAGGAACGGGAATGGACAATTTATTCGAAAGATATTTACCTGTGAGGGATTTATCGTTTTTGGTTATTTCACTGTATGTGCCGTAAGCGACTATCTCGCCTCCGGCGTTTCCCGCGTGAGGACCCATGTCAAAAATAAGATCCGCCTCGCGCATCATCTCCGGATCATGTTCAACCACAATAACGGTATTTCCCAGATCGCGGAGCGACTTAAGAATATTTATTAGCTTTGCATTATCCCGCGGATGAAGTCCAATTGAAGGCTCGTCAAGAACATAAAGCGTTCCCATGAGAGCAGAGCCGAGGGAGGTCGCAAGATTTATCCTCTGGGTTTCTCCGCCTGAAAGGGTGCTGCTCAAACGGTCAAGCGAGAGGTAACCGAGACCGACGTCATTTAAGAAATTCAGGCGCTTTACTATCTCATCAAAAATTCTCTGAGCAACAGCTTTCTCATAATCGGATAGTCTCAGAAGTCTGAAGAATATAAGCGCCCTTTCGATGGACATCTGAACGAGATCATGAATTGAGTTTTCATCGATCAAAACCTGTAGGGATTCTCTCCGTAAACGGGAGCCGCGGCATGCCGCGCATGTTGTGTAGCCGCGATACTTGCTTAGCAGGATTCTGATTCCCATCTTATAAGTTTTTTCTTCAAGATGTTTGAAGAAACCGTCTATTCCGGCGAATCCCTTGAATCCTTCCTTAAGTATTTTAATTTGTTCGTCAGAGAAATCCCTGAACGGAATATTCAGGGGAATTCTGTTATCGTTATTCTTGATCAGATCGCGCAGATATTTACTGTTCTTTACTGTCCGCCACGGCGCCACTGCGCCCTCGATGAGAGTCAGATTAGGGTTCGGAACAATAAGATCCATTTCGTATCCCATTGTTTTACCAAAACCCTGGCACACTGGGCACGCACCGAAAGGATTGTTGAAAGAAAAGAATCTGGGTTCCGGTTCTTCGTATCTTATTCCGCAGCATTCATAAAATTTTGTAAAATTCTTGAGATTGTTTGTATCCGCATTAATAATTGTAAGGCGGCTTTCCCCCTCTTTAAATGCGGATTCGATCGATTCAGCGAGAAGCTCTCTTACTTTTCCTTTCCTGATCTTAAAACGGTCCAGAACAACAAAAATATCTTTTTTGGATTTCGGAATAGTTTTCGTTTCGTTTAAGTCAATCAATTTATTCTTAATATAGATCCGGAAGAAACCTTTCTTTTTAAGAAGGTCAATTTCCTCTTTTACAGTTCTTCCTTCGTGGGAATGGATGGGGAAGCAGAGATAGTATTTTTCCTCTTCATTTTGCTGCTCAAGCCAATCTGAAACACTCGCCACAGTATCTTTTTTAACCACCTTTCCGCAATCAAAACAGATTGTCTTGCCTATCCGTGCGAAAAAGAGCCGAAGATAATCATAGATTTCGGTGCTTGTGCCCACAGTAGAGCGCGGATTTCTGGCGCCGGTTTTTTGCTCTATGGCCACAGCCGGGGAAATGCCGAATATAAAATCCACATCGGGCTTATTCATTCTTTCCAGAAACTGGCGGGCGTAGGATGAAAGGCTTTCGACGTATCTGCGCTGTCCTTCCGCGTATATAGTATCAAATACAAGCGATGATTTACCGCTTCCGCTCACGCCGGTGAACACAACAAGGTTATTGCGCGGAATCTCGAGCGAGATGTTTTTCAGATTATGCTGACGAGCGCCCTTAACAATAATTTTGTTATCGCGGGATTTTTTTGATTTACTTGGCATGGGTTGTCTTAGCGCTTTCTATAGCGATCTGCAAACAGAGATTTAAATTCCTGAATGCAAAAATCAGAAAACTTAATTTGTATTAGTTTTGTTTTTGCTGTAAACGGGATTCCAGCTCTTTCAGTTCCTTCAATTTCTTGTCAGCAATATCCTGCTGTTTCTTCAGCTCCGTGAGCTGAAGTTCGATAGCTTTTTGATATTCGGAACGGTTCCAGTAGCCGCGCTCCTCAAAATAACTTTTAAAGAGCCAGTTATGCTTAAGTGCTTCCATATTCTCGGCCAGACTGGATGCTGCAATTCTGGCATCTTCTGATGTTCTGGCAATATTTTTTATAATAGTCTTTACAGAATCCGCAACCTTCTCATCACCAACAATAGCGCCAAGCGCACCTTCGCCCCTGTTAATTTTATGAACCAGATTGCGCACGTCAACCGTGGCACTGTCTATATTCCCGATTATTGTTTTGAGACTCGAGCTTGTCCGGACAACTATATCGGAAATTTCATCCAAACGGCTTGTAATTACATTTAAGCTCTTATCTGCGGATTGTGTTACCCTCACGGCGCTTTGATAGAGCTCTTCATCATTTACAAGTTTACCTACCGAGCCCTCGCCCTGATTGATCTTTGCGAATATTTCAGAAAAATCTTTTGAGAGATCTTTAATATTTGCCATTATTGACTGTGTTTCTTCAATTATAGCGGATACATTAACGGGATTTTTAGAACGAATAGTACCGCCATCGGCAATTTCAGCTGCATTGGCTCCGCCGGGAGTAATTGTAACAATTTTTTTACCAACCAATCCTTCAGTTTCTATTGCCGCTTCGCTGTCGATATGAATAAAATGTTTAAGTCTGTTATCAATCCTCATAGTCACTTCAACTTTAGCAACAGAATCTCCGGCGAATGAAACTGAGCTTACGCTGCCGACATCGTACCCGCTGAGGCGTACCGGGGCGCCGCTTTTTAATCCCTCAATCTGGCTGAAGTAAGCTTTAACCACAGTTGTACTGGTAAAAAGTTTTTCTTTGCTCCCAAGAAGAAAAATGGAGAGTACTAAAAGTACTGTTCCGAAGAAGATAAAAATTCCGAGTCGCGCGCCTTCAAGCTGTTTTAACATTTCTTACTCCACTAAACTTTTATTATTTCATGACTGAAAAAATTTTTCAGGAAAGGATCGTCCGATTTAGTCAATGCGTCAATTGTTCCTTCGAACGCGACATTTGAATCTCTTAAAAATATCGCGCGGTCGGCAATTATTTCTGCGCAGATCAAATCATGAGTAACTACTATAGAGGTCATATTAAATTTTTTCTGAAGATTGAGAATCAATTCGCTGATCTCTTTAGTTGTAATCGGATCGAGACCTGTCGTAGGCTCATCGTAAAGCATTAATGCCGGATCACAAATAATTGAACGGGCAAGGCCAATTCTCTTTTTCATTCCTCCGGAAAGTTCGGAAGGCATCTTATCAATTGCCTCTTCCAGAGATACAAGTTCTAGAGTGTACTTAACTTTCTCTTCAATTTCTTTCGGCGTCATCTCTTCAAAATGCCGTTTTAAAGGGAATGATAGATTTTCCCGGACGGTCATAGAGTCATACAATGCAGCCCCCTGAAAGAGAAATCCAATATCCTTTCTGGCAGTATTAAGCTGCTTGATGGAAAAATCCAGCAGATTTTTACCATTCATGAAAATATTTCCTTCATCGGGTTTCATAAGACCGATAATGCATTTGAGCAGAACACTTTTGCCCGAACCACTTTTGCCGAACACAATAAGATTTTCAGCACGCTGCACTTCAATCGAAACGTCTTCCAGAACAGTATGTTCCGCAAACCGCTTTGTAAGATTTTCAACTTTGACTACAATGTCGGCCATAACCACAACGTAATTTTTACTAAAACCATGTCAAAAACTAAAATTAAGAGAGACGCAAGAACCACAGAGGTCGTTGAAGCACGGCCGACACCTTCGGTTCCGCCTTCGGCGGTGAATCCCTTGTAACAGCCAACCAATCCAACAATATACCCGAAAACAAATGTTTTGGCTACACCCGGAATGAAATCACCGAATTCGATCGCTTGTACAACAGAACTTCTGTAATACTCAAAACTCATCGGTTCGACAATTACTATGGCTAGGTATGCGCCCATAATGGCAATCATTATAACATATATGGTGAGTATCGGAAGAATCATTGTTGTTGCAATTACACGTGTAACAACAAGGTAATTGAACGGATTTATTGCTGATACTTCCATCGCGTCAATCTGTTCTGTAACACGCATGGAACCGAGTTCCGCGCCTATGCCGGAGCTAACGCGTCCTGCGAATATCAAAGCAGTAATAACCGGTCCGAGTTCTCGCACAACTGAAAGAGAAACCATTCCGGGAAGAAAATCTCCCGCACCAAATCTCTGCATAACCGGCTGACTCTGCATCGCAAGGACAAGTCCAATTATAAAACCGGTAATGCTGACTATTCCTAAAGTCTTCACTCCCAGTTCAGTCATATGTTTTTTTACCTCCCCTATTTCATAAGGGGGGACAAATGCCTGTTTAATTAACTCCAAGTTAAATAAGGTCAATCCGGTCAACGTCGCAAAAAAATTGTAAACGAGGTCCCCGTAACTTAAACGCCGTCCGTATCTATGTCTGGGAAGATTCATGAGTATTAATTTTTATGATAAGAACAAAATAGTAAAAGAATTGAAGACTTTGAAGTATTGCCTGAAATATTGCTTTAATTCCGAGATATTTTCTTAAAAATGATTAAGTGACTTATATCAGTTTAAACCGGCAGGCAGAAGAAAATCCTGCGGGAATTACGATTTAAATTAGAATGC
>PGYS01000132.1 GCA_002839795.1 Ignavibacteriae bacterium HGW-Ignavibacteriae-3
TTTCAGTAAGCAGAATTTCCCTCTTTTCACCGTTAATAAACTCAACATCAATTCTATCTCTCTCTTTCGAATAAATAAGAATTTTGGAATTATCATCGGACTCTTTGATAAGCACCGGTTTAGTGATGAAATCATCCATATCCACTAATAATTTTAACTCAGGTACATTTATCTGAACGACATTTGAGGACAGAATGCTTTCATTCCATAGTTTACTTACAGATTTCAAAGTGAAATAGTAATTCACACGTCGAGGATTTTCGATCGATAACGAAACTGAAGATTTCTCAGCGAGAATTACATCAAAGAGATAATCTGAAAGAAGTTCCGAATTTCGGCTTGGGAGATTATAAAGTGCAAAATAACTCAGAGTGTCACTTTGCGACTTCATTTTTTCCGAATTCCAAATCAAGGAGAAAGTATGCGGATTGGAAGAGTTTCGAAGAACCAGATTGGAGGGCGGTTCCGGATGAATTCCGTCCAGCCAAGGCATGTTAGCAGGATAGGTTTTATATGGGAAAGAAGAAAATTCGGAATCCTGAATATTTTCATACCTGAAGAATGAAACTCCATCGGCATTAATTGAACGGGCATACTGAATCATCTGGTCCATGTCAGGTTTGACATTCTGCTTATAGGCCCCTATCCCCAGCACAACGCTTCTCCCATATGCATTTTCAGCCCAATCCCTCGCCAGAATTGCAAAGCGCGGATTGTCATTTATTCCCCAGTAGATCTGAGGAGCTATGTAATCAATGATTCCCTTTTTTAACCACTCGCGTGCGTCCTGATATACTTCATTAAAACCTTCCCACCCGGTCATTCCGCTTAAATTTTTGTAAATGCCAATTGGAGCGGCACCGAGTTTAATAAAATGTTTAACCTCTTTTATATTATTATTTATTAATCCGACAAGATCATTTATATTTTTTCTTCTGAATTCATCTCTGGATAAACCGGCTCCGTAAACACTGTAGGAAAATTCGTCATCAAAATTTTTTCCAGGGTATCGTATGTAATCGAGATGAACTCCATCCACATCATAGTTCGCGACCATCTCAGTAATAACATCTGAAATATATCCTCTCACTTCCGGAAGTCCCGGATCGAGCCACAGTGTCCGCTGTCCGTCACGAATATCCTCTACAACCCATTCTGGTTTTCTCTTTGAAATATGAGCGGGATTATTCAGGACTTTTGACTCCGTTCCGCTGAAACATCTTACTATATTAACCCATGCATGGATTTCGAGTCCGCGTTTGTGGGCTTCTTCAACGGCAAATTTCAAAGGATCGTACGTTGCTGTACCATTGACCTCACCGGTAATATATGATGAGAACGGCTCGTATGATGATTTGAAGAGAACTGTTCCGTTGCTTCCAACCTGGAAGTAGACTGTGTTCAGGTTTTTTGATTTTATATTATCGAAGATTTTTATTAAGGCTTGTTTCTGCTTTTCCTGATTCAAAGTCTGCGGGGGCCAATCCAATCTGAAGTTTGTAGCAAGCCAGACAGCGCGGGTTTCTCTTTCAGCCTGAGACAATGTTATTGCAACAGGGATTATTAATAAGAGAAATAAATGAAATGATACTTTCTTCATCGATCTATCTGAGCCGTCAAGAATAAATGAAATGATTCATTCCCTGAAGAATAGACTGTATAACTTCATCCTTGCCGACCTCTACATCAACCACCAGATCGCCGATATCGGAAAGCAGAACAAATTTAATCTGATGATCCTGGTTCTTTTTATCGCGTTTCATAATTTCGTAGATACGTTCCGCATCAAATTTTTTGATGAGAATTTTATCTTTCAGCAGCAGAGGAAGTTTTATAAATTCTGTAAATAGTTTTTCGTCAAGCAGTCCGATTCGCTTTGACAGATCGAGAGCGCACATCAATCCAAGCGCAACAGCCTGTCCGTGCTTAATATTATGATTTTGCTCAACCTCGATAGCATGAGCGAATGTATGGCCGAAATTCAGAATCTTCCTTAAGCCGTTTTCTTTTTCATCGTTTTTTACAACATCGCCCTTAAAGCTTATACACGTTTCAATAACCTTAGACGTAAATGTAGCATCGAGTTTTAGCAATTTGGCAAAATTATTTTTAAGAGAGATAAAAAATTTCTGATCGGTTAGAAATGCGTATTTAAGAATTTCACCGATGCCGCAAATAATCTCCTCTTCTGTTAGCGTCTTAAGGAATTCAGTATCTATCAGCACAAAATTGGGCTGGTGAATTGAACCGATAACATTCTTCGTTTCATTGAAGTTAATGCCCGTCTTGCCTCCTACGGAACTGTCAACCGCGGCAAGAAGAGTAGTGGCCACCTGTACAAATAACACTCCGCGCATAAATGTTGCGGCAGAGAATCCGGCCAGATCGCCTGTAATTCCACCGCCGACTGCTATTACAATTGTATCTCTGCTGAATTCCTTGATTATCATGTCGTTAAAAATATTCTGGAGAGAAACAAAATTTTTCTCCTGCTCGCATGCATTGAATTCATGGACAAACACCTTTCCAGAAAAATTAGAGGTAAAACGCGTGATATCCTGTCTGTGAAGAGCAAGAACGTTTTTGTCAATGATAATGAAAAGGTTCCGGAACAATTTTTTTGAGCGGATTATTTTATCGAGAGAATCGAACGCATTCGCGCCAATGTAAACAGGGTATTCATTACCCGGAATCTTAATTTCAATTTTTTTCATCGAACATCACCAGAATCCTTTTTGCAATCTTATCCACTGTTTTCCCGAGTGGCTGAAGATCAGTATCAATTATTAAATCTGCCTTTTCATAATAAACGCGCCGTTTTTCCAAAAGCTCCTGGATTTTTTCCAAAAAATCCTCTTCGCTCCTTTCGCCCAGCACCAGATCCCTGAACAAAGGGCGGTCAATCTTGTTCTTCAATCTTTTGTAAAGATTATTTGGCGATACTTTCAGGTAAACGATTTTCCCGGTCGATCTTAAAAGATCAAGATTCGATTTTTCAGTTAGCGTGCCGCCTCCCAAAGAGATAACAACGCACTCCCGTTCCGAAAGTACTTTTAACGTACTAAGTTCTATTTCCCTGAAATACGCCTCCCCTTTCTTTTCAAAGATTTCGACTATCGTATTCCCTTCCTTTTCCTCGATCACTTTATCAAGATCGAAGAATTCCATTCCTAATACATTGGCAAGGATCGGTCCAATCGTGCTCTTACCGCTGGTCATAAATCCGGTAAGGTAAATCCGTTTTTCTTTCATCGTTGGTATCACATGATTTGGATCGTGACTGCAATATAATTAAACCAAAAGGAAATTTTAGAATAATATTAAGGATTCCTGTGCCGGGTGAACGCTGGATCAGGCCTGATTGATGAAATAAGATTCAATTTACCTAAAAAGGTAATGATGGACAGATTTACTAGAAGTTAAAGACTACTCCGATTGTAAAAGTTATTCCGTCAATGTTGACTTTTGAGCTAAAATTCTGAGTTCTTAAATCATAGTTTTCATTTTCATAATTTACCGTATCGCTTGAATAACTGCTGGTCATTTCAAACTCAGGGTCCCGGAAACGCATTTGTCCTCTTAAGGCTAAATAATCCGCGAACAGAAAATCCATTCCCACAGCCACATGAATACCGTAACCAACTTTTTTTGTATCTGTCGAGACGGTTACATCTCCCAGCTCGCGGATCTGTTTTCCGAAGTATAATCCGAATCCGCCCCCCATAAAAAATTTAAAATGCTCTCTCGAAAATGGTATCAGATAATAGCCGGACAGCTCGATTGGTATCATTTGGTACCCGTCATTCATTTTAGCTCTTAATCCACCGAGATTGATAGAGTTTTCGAAAGTTTTTTTTATTATTTCTGAACCGAGGCCAATTATAACCGCTTCGGAAATCTGGTACCGGGCTTCAACCGAATAACTTGTAATCCCGTCAAGATTTTCATGAGTATTTCTGATAAACTGATCGGATGCGTTAGGTTGAAGAAATAATTTTGATGTGGTTGTGTGATTAAGATTAAATGAAACTCCGATTTTTTTTTCGTTTGCCTGAGCCAACAAAGGCAGAGAAATCAAAAAAAATATCATCAATGAATTGTATGTCGGGCTTGTCATCTTCACAACGGAAATTGGGAAATCGGTCATCTAAAGTAAAGGGCAAAAAAAAGCCGTCACACCCGTAATGTGACGGCGTAAAATTAAGATCCGCGCTTATTATCTGAAGAACTGGAATCTGTTATCCACCACTTCAACTTCATTTTTAAGATCAAGAAGCCACTGACTGTAGAAATTTGATTTCTTTGAGAACATCAGTTGTTTTTTAATCTCGGCTTTCTGGGCATCGAATTGTGCCGGATCAAATTTGGTGCGGAAAGTTACATCAATAAGATAAACATTAGAGGAACCCTTTACCGGCTGCGACCATTTATTCATTTCACCTTTAAGAGAATATTCACTGAAAGAGTAATCGAGACCAATGCCGGGAATACTTCCGGAAGATGTGAATTCACTTGTAGAATCAACTCTCACAGATGCAAAGACGGTCTTGGCAATGTTAGCATCCCCGTTATCACCTATTTTCGCTCGAATCTCTTTAGCGATCGATAATGCCTTTTCCAATTTCATCTTCTGAAGAAGTGTATTTTTAATCTGCACTTTTGTTTCATCAAAACTTTTTAATCCCGGCTTGGTAACGTCTGAAACCATAACAACCGCATGACCTGCCTGTACTCTGTAAACTTCGCTTATTTCTCCGATACTGTTATCGAATGCGAAATTCACAAGAGCCTTGTTCACCCCGATTCCCGGAATGCCCTGAGTTTCTTTATCGAAAGATGGAGTTTCAATAACAGAATATTTCATAACTTTGGCTTCTGTTTCAAACCCGTCCTTTTTTGCAATGTATGAAAAATCCTGAGCATCCTGATATAATTTGTCAACAGTTGTTCCTG
The DNA here is from genome assembly GCA_002839795.1 of Ignavibacteriae bacterium HGW-Ignavibacteriae-3. Lineage (GTDB taxonomy): Bacteria > Bacteroidota > Ignavibacteria > Ignavibacteriales > Melioribacteraceae > Fen-1258. Next base: position 4,954 of record PGYS01000132.1, read on the forward strand.
ACGGCTGAATCTTATTAACAATCTTTTCAATCACAAAATCCTGATTTGAACGGTCTGTAACTTTAATAATGTGATACCCGAACTGAGATTTAACCGGTTTTTGAATCACACCTATTTTTCCGTTAAAACACGCATCTTCGAAAGGTTTGACCATCTGTCCCCGTCCGAACCATCCGAGATCACCGCCTTGAAATTTACTTCCATCATCAGATCTTTCTTTGGCCATTGTAACGAAATCAGCACCCTTCATGAGCTGGTTGTAGATCTCATTCGCTTTCTGCAAATCGGCATTATCATTTTCTGTAGATCTGACAAGTATATGAGATGCTTTAACCTGTTCATTCTTCGATTTGACTTTGTTGATCAATTTATAGACAACATAGCCCTCAAATGTGGCAGTCGGTCCTACGATCTGTCCATTGCTTCCCTTAACAAGCTTGTCTCTTACTTCCTGAGCTATATTCGAAAGAGCAACTGTATCTCTTGAGTAAGGATTTTCAGAATAAATTTCTACATAGCTTTTAAATGCAGCCGTATCGGTTTTTAATTTTGCAACAATTGCTTCCAGATTTTTCATAATCGCTACGGAATCCTCCGAGGCGGGTTCTTTCCGGAAAAGAACATATTTCAACTTTCTGGTTGCAGCCTGTTGAAACTCCTCCGGATGTTCATCATAATATTTTTTAATATCTGAATCAGTGACCTTTACATCGCTGTCCGGAATTGAGCCGGCGCTGATCATTACATACTTTGCCTTCATTTTTATATTCTGTTTAAAGAACTGATCTTTAGCTTCGGACTCACTAACTGTAACGGCAGCCGAAACATAGCTCTGCAGTTTTTGCTCCTGCAATTGAGCCTTAATCTGCTCTTCGAGCATAATCATATATTCCTTATTCCTTGGATCTCTCAGGGCAGTTTCATAAGCCTGTCTGTTAAAATTTCCCGTTGAATCTTTAAATTGCTGAGTCAACTGCTGCGGAGGGTTTGGACCAAGAATAACATCACGGATTTCATCGTCAGTAACAATGATTCCGAATTCTTTAATTTTCTTCTCTTTTAATTTTTGTATGATCATGTAATCCCATACCTGATCTCTAAAGAAATCCATCTGAGATTCATCAATATTCTGACCAGCCTGCTCCTGTTGCTTTCTTAAATTTTCAACTAAAGTTGAATAATCCTGATAAGAAACAGCTTCGCCATCAATTGAGCCAACATTTTGTTTCTGCTGATGAAATAGATCGGTTATCTTGGAATCTGATATAACCATGAACAAAACAAATACACCACCAACGGTAAGCATAAACCACGGAGCTAAACTCCTCATTCGGGCCATCATAGGCATAGAAAACAACCTCCGGTTTAGAAATAGTAAATTTTTAGGCGGTAAATTTAGAGTAACCCCCTCTCAAATGCAATTTTTGTTTATTAAAAGAAAATCGGGGTAAATTAATGAAAAAATGATTTGCGTCTAACGAGGGTGCCCCCTAATTTGACAACCAAATTTTAAGGATTTAATAAATGCCTTCCTTTTTTAACACCTGGCTCCCTTTTATATACCTATATATAGGTGGAGGGATATTTTTTCTTGGCGGTATGATCCTGATTCGAAGAACAAAAGCGATCGACATGCGCCTCAAAAGGGACCGATTCTGGTGGAAAGCCATGATTTTCGGATATTTCTATTTTATGGCAATTCATGCCTTTTTAATAATTGCTGCTCTTTACTTGTGAGATAAATATGGGACATATGCAAAACATAGGCAGTCAACTCGATTGGATCGTTCTGGTAATATATATGATAGCAATGCTCTTGTTTGGAACATACTTTGCAAAATATAATAAAGATACAAGTGATTTTTTCTTTGGCGGAAGAAGATTTTCATGGTGGATCATAGCCATGTCTATTGTGGCTACAGGCATCAGCAGCCACAGCTTTGTTAAATATTCTGCGATGGGTTTTAAATACGGCTTTTCTTCTTCGATGTCTTATATGAACGACTGGTTTTTCGTACCGTTTTTTCTTTTTGGTTGGTTACCAATTATAATTTATTCAAAAATAAAATCCATACCCGAATATTTTGAGAGAAGATTTTCACCTTCAGCCCGATTTTTTGTAACCATTCTTCAGCTGATGTATCTTGTAGGATATGTGGGAATCGGTTTTCTTACCATGGGAAAAGCAATTCTTCCTTTAATGCCCGAGTCATTCACGATTTTTGGTATGCAGTTTCATGTAACATTAATGGGTTTAATCTGGGTTACCGCTGTAATTACGGGAGTATATATAACGTTCGGTGGACAAACAGCGGTTATATTCACAGATTTAGTTCAGGGTATGATATTATTGTTTGCAGGACTGCTCGTTTTTGTACTCGGCGTTGCATTCGTTGGGGGCTGGGATTCATTCTGGCAATTATTGCCTGCCAGCTGGAAAGTTCCTTTCGCCGGATATAATTCACCCGCGGAGTTTAATTCTATAGGAACATTTTGGGAGGATGGAATTGCCGGCTCAGTCGGTTTCCTCTTTATGAATATGGGTTTAATCATGCGTTTCATGGCAACTAAAAATGTTCATGAAGGGAGAAAAGCCGCTACTGCAAATATTTTATTTATGCTTCCGATTTCCGCTATTGTTGTAGGCGGAGGCGGCTGGGTAGCAAAAGCAATCTCTGTAAAATTTCCAGATCTTATTCCGCCCGATGTCAATCCAGATAGCGTATTTGTGCTTGTGTCGAATATAATTACCGGACCCGGCGTATTTGGATTTGTTATAGCAGCCATTGCCGCGGCTTTAATGTCAACCATAAGTACTCTTCTAAATGCTACGGCAGCAATATGGGTAAACGATGTTGACCGCCCTGTTCAGATATGGTTGAAAAAAATCAAGCGGGAAGATAAAGTAAATGAAAAAAGAGCTATGGTCGTTGCGCGATTGGCGACAGTAGGGTTCACAGTTTTGGGAATCTTGTCGGTTTACGCTTTTAATTCATACCCCACAATTTACCAGGCACACGCATTCTTCCACGCAACACTAACTCCCCCACTAATGATTGCAATTTTCTTTGGAGCATTTTGGAAGAAATTTACTCCGGCCGGATTAATAACAACAGTGCTTGGCGGAATTGCTTTAATGCTCCTCGGGAATAGATATCCGCTTGAGTTAATAGGCCCGCTTGCCCACGGTACTCCTTTTGACCCTAAGCATCCTTTCACATATATGGCTGCATTATATAATTTGATTGTATGTTCGGGAGTGGCTGTAATCATAACTCTTTCCCAGAACATTCTGAAACGCTATGCGGCAAGGATCAAAAAGAATCCAAACCACAATCTGATAATGGTTGCGATGATTGTTTTTAGCGTTATTGTTGTTCTGACTGATGTTTTTGTCGCAGTATTTAAACTGAATATTGGTTCATTGGGAATTTTATTCTGGGTTACTGTTCTGGCTTCGGCGTTTATTGCTCTCATTACAACTTATTATGTTAAGTACGATGCTGAAACTCAGACACAGGGACTAACAATCTGGTCGATTCACAAAGCAAAGGAATGGTTTAAGGGAGGTAAATTAAATGAACGCGAAGGAGACGTTATAAACGTACATTGGAAATTGAATGATACAGATGATAAGGATGAAATAAATTTTTCGAAAAAAGACATGCTTAAGATGTCCGCAGGCGTAGGGGATCTGGTGTACATTTCAGACTCGCGTAAATGGCTGGGCGGTTTGAAATCCTGCCATACGGTTTACGGAGAACCCCATCATGAGGACGGGGTTGTTTACTTAAGAAACCGG
>PGYS01000133.1 GCA_002839795.1 Ignavibacteriae bacterium HGW-Ignavibacteriae-3
ATTTTGTGCAGAACCGAAACCAGACTTTGATCAACCGTGCTTATTGCATTGACAACCCTAACAAATTCGCAGGATACAATGAAAACTGCTGGGGATTGACGGCGAGCAACAGCATACCGGGAGTAGTTTACACGGCACACGAGCCGGGATTAAATGACAACGGCACAATTGCGCCTACCGCCGCGCTCTCCTCAATGCCCTATTTTCTTTATGAACAAGATAATCATTCTCTAAATGCACTAAAATATTTTTACAGAACTCACGGCGCTAAAATCTGGGGCGATTTTGGTTTTAAAGATGCGTTTAACGTTAACAGCAATTGGTACAATGATGACTACCTTGCCATAGATCAGGGACCGATAATCTGCATGATCGAGAATTACCGTTCACAATTATTGTGGAATCTTTTTATGTCTGATCCTGACATTAAGGCAGCTCTTCCAAAAATCCCTTTTTTTCCTAACAATGATCCTTCAGATGTTAATGATCAATTAAATGTCCCTGATGAATTCCGTCTTTACCAGAACTATCCGAATCCGTTTAATCCTAAAACTATGATCAAGTTCGAATTACACGAGCGCGCTTATGTCAGGATGGATGTTTATAATCTGATGGGACAAAAAATCGAAGAGCTTTTAAATGAAGAAATCAGCCCCGGCTTGCATAATATAGAATTTGACGGGAATAAATTAGCAAGCGGAGTATATTATTTTTCCTTAAACGCAGGCCGGCATTTCGTTTCAAAAAAAATGCTTTTACTTAAGTAGGATAAAAAAGATAATTATTCATCAGTTTTTTTAATTTAATCGGGATACGTTATGAATTGTCGAGTCGTTTTAGTTTTAGCATTTTTAATTCTTTCCCAAACAAGCTGTAATTCTCAGACCACTGATCCGGTCAACGAAAAAGATTCGACTGCGATTCCGGGATGGTCTTTAGTTTGGTCGGACGAGTTTAACTATACAGGTCTTCCCGACTCAAAAAAATGGGGTTATGATGTAGCCAATCCCGGATGGGTTAACAACGAAGCGCAGGCATATCATGCCAGCAGACTTGAAAATTCCAGAGTTGAAAATGGACGGCTAATTATAGAAGCGCGCATGGATAATTATAACAATCACCTTTACTCTTCCGCACGGCTGGTAACTAAAAACCGTGGTGATTGGACTTATGGCAGATTTGAAATAAGGGCCAAACTTCCATCAGGTCGGGGTACATGGCCGGCCATTTGGATGCTTCCCACTATTTGGAATTTAGGCAACGGAAGCTGGCCGGATAACGGCGAGATTGATATAATGGAACACGTCGGTTATGACCAGGGTGTTATACATGGCTCCATTCATTGTAATAAATATGTCTGGACTAATGGAACCCAAAAGACAGGAACAATGACAGTGAAAGATTGTTCGACAGCATTTCATAATTACATTCTTGAATGGTCCGCAAATGAAATAAAAACTTATGTCGATGGGACTCTTTTTTTCGTAGTAAATAATGAAAATAAAGGATGGCAATACTGGCCGTTCTTCAAAGATTTTCATTTAATTCTAAATCTTGCAATCGGGGGCAGCTGGGGAGGCAACCAAGGAATAGATCAAAATATTTTCCCGCAAAGGATGGAGGTTGAGTATGTGCGTGTCTATAAAAAAGCGGAATGATAAAATCCCTTAAGACAGTATGACCAACTGATAGTAGATGTATTATAAACGCCAGAGGTAGGCCATTTTAAGGAAGAATCCCCGCTGGGTAACAAGAAAATTTTCACTATCTATATACCGGTATTCATTTGCATTCCATTCGGTTTTCTGATAGAGAGAACCGTAACCCAGATGAAAAACCGTTCCCGGTACATATGTAAACGAAACAAGAAAATCTGTGATTATTTGTTTTTTATATTTATTGTACTCAAAAACTCCCCTGAATAAAAGATACTTGTTAAACTGATAAGTCAATCGTTCCCTGAATATAGGATATTCATAAACAAGCTTGGAATCCGAATCTTTATAAAAAGTGGAGTAGATAAAAGTCGAATATGACTCTATTGATTCATTGGGTTTATAGATTAAATAGGCGTTTAAACGGTGGCTATAACCCTGATATGGAGAGTCTGAGTAATAAACAGACCCGACCCTTCTATATGAAAAAGAAAAATTAATATTTGTCCCTATCAATCCGCCGATGGTCACCTGATATCCACCCGTATCGAATTTACGGGCGGCAAAAATTTCAGTTGATGCTGAATATTTAATTCTGGCGACCATCGAACCCAGAAAATAAAACTGGCTTGATAGATAATTACTCGTTTCCCAAAGACTGCTCGGGAGATCTTTCGTCTGAGCAGAAAAGAGATCAAATTCAATTCGCTGTATGAAAGAATTCTCGGGATAGAATTTGGGTCTCAAAAGTCCTGTAAAATAAAATATTCCCGTCCTTGTTATATAGCCCGGCTCACTGTCAAAATTCTGAGAGATAGATTTTGCCGAAAGATCGGTGAAAAAATTTCGTGTATGGTAATTATAATGCAGTCCAAAAGTATTTCCTGTCGCAATGTCTGAATTTTCATTCAATCTCGAGTTTGAGATAAAACCGTTCATTTCGAGTGTACTCGATTGTGTTAATCTAACAATGCCATCCAAACCGTAGACCCTGTTGTAATGGTCATTTACTTCGCGGTTTGTAAAAAGAGCCCCGATGTAACTATCATCAACGAACGCCTTTTTATAACGGATCACGGGAGAATAGGCATATTTTCCATACTGCTGATTCTGAACCTCATCGAGTTCGTCTACTGTATACATCATACCGATTGTATTCGACTTTCCGATTTTTCCGGATAACTTAAATCCGGTAATAGGTTTTACAATTGTCCTTGTATGCATCAAGGAAACGACGGGATCAATCTCCGAAGATTGAGTCGCGGCGATATTGTAAGTATCGCTTCCCTCCTGAAAAAACGATCTCTTTTCAGGATAAAATAGCTGGTATCGCAGGTTAACATCTACCTGCCCGGCATCAGCTTCTACCTGGCTGAAATCAGGATTATAAGTTCCGTCAAGAACCAGGTCAGATGCAATTCCCAACTTGGAAGTTAAACTTATGTCTCCCCTGTTCTCGATTCTATCAAGATTTCCGTCAACGCGATTAAATTTTTGATTGTAAGTGAATGCCGGAAGAATTTCAAGCAATGTATGCCGGTTGAGTCCAAAATATACCAATGGAACCATTTGAGTTAAAAAGGCCATCCCCTTTGCCGGATCGAGTTCGGGGTATGAATCATGTTCGGATTTGCGGCTTATAAACCGTTCTAAAAAAACAGACATTGTTACGGTATCACCGACAGCAAAACGAATGCTCTTAAGAGGAATCATTATTTCGACGGAGTAGCCGTCAGGCTGCATTTGACCCGCGCTATACCAGATGAAATCTGCACTAAAATCCTCCTGTCCCGCCGCGAACCTGCTATCGGCCTGAATTCCAGCCGGGTTCACGTAAAACGCATAGAGAGCCTGGTGATCGTTAAAAGTATCCAGGTTGATGCAAACCCAATCGTCTGATCTGATGTTATCTCTGTTGGAAATGCTGGATTTAATTTTGCCTGGCTCGCTGTCATAACAATAAAATGCAAAAAAGAGATAATCGCTATCGTATGCCGCATATGCTACGGTTTTTTCCGAACCGTCCTTGCCGAAATCGGGTGCGAATGATTTGAAATCTGAAACTTTTATCGCTTCCTTCCAAACCACATCATCTATTCTGCCGTCAATTACGGGCGGTGTATTAGTCTTTGTAGGTTTGAGTTGCCCGACAGAATAAGAAAAGGAATTCATAGAAAATAAAAGAAGAGGTATAAGAATCTTTTTCATTCTGAACAATTTTGAGTTTCGTTTAAATTTTTGGGAAATCCTGAATACGCTGGGGATAAACATAAAATTATAATTTCATTTTTCCAATGATTTGATCAACAATTCCGAGGAGAACGGTAAATAAATCTTTGTTACTTTTTGGTGGTTGAATTTGAAATATTTCCTGAGAAGAGGATACAAAATAATATTTCAATTTCCATCTGGGACAAAAAAAATATCGGCACCGGATTTACTGTGGTTTTCCGCCGGAACATATCCTTGGACGCAATTGGCACTTATTTATTTTTATTCTTTAGAGGGACGAATAATCCTTCAGGAACGGATCCTCTGAAACAAATTTCCAGAATATCGTTATCTGAAGGACTTAATCCTCTGATACTCTTTGTGTTTAATATATTGTAGTGTTTAATTGTGAATAAATAATCGCCGATGAATTCCAGGTCCTTGTCTGTCGTCATCCAGTTGTATTTATCGAATTTAGACAAATTAACGGGGTTGGAATAACTTCTTAAGGTTTTATCCCCATCTGTATTGATATAAAAATCGAAATAACTCATCACTAACTCGCGGATTGACCGGTAAACGGGCTCGCGGTATCTCAAAAGAGTTGTATTGGATTTTGCTACGGCACCGAATAAATTATTTTGCTTGAAAATTGCCAGTACATGATCGTCATCATTATCAGCCATCAGATCAACTATCAAAGGTTTATGTCCCAGCATTCTTAAAACAGCCGCGGCAAAGAGTGCCCCTTCGAAACAGTTGGCCATGTGTCTGTGCATTACCAGCCGCGGGGAAAACGTGAGGTATTCGGGATTATAATCTGCATTATTCAAATAAATCTGAATCTCGAATGGTGTTTTAAATTGTTGAAAGAATTTCTTTTCGTCTTTCGAAAGCTGTTTTGGTAAAGATGGCTTGTTTTTTTTCATTAGAAATATCCGTTTAATAAAATTTATTTGTCAATTATTTTGCCATCAGCTGATTAATCTCGCTATTACAAATGCCGCCCCGGCCGCGAGACCGCCGATTAAAACCGTTCTAAGACCGCCGATCAGTGGTTTTAATCCGGTAAAACTTCCCTTAATATATCCAAAGAGAAACAATGCAATAAGTGTAAATATGACTGAATAGACAAGAGCGGATGCAATTGATTCGATAAAAATATATGGCGCTAATGGAATCATTCCTCCGATAATGTAGGAAACAGCAATGGTTAGCGCACTGTTTCGCGCACGTTTAGGTTCTGTTTTTTCAAGACCAAGTTCAAACTTCATCATAAAATCAACCCATTTACCGGGATTACTTTTTAATGCATCAACAACGGGTAAGATTTGCGATCTGGTCAATCCGTATTCCGCAAATACATCCACAATCTCCTGTTCCTCCATCTCCGGCGTATTAATTATTTCTTCCTGCTCCCGCTTCAGCTCATGATCATAATGCTCCATGTCTGTTCTGGCGGCGAGATAACCTCCAAGCCCCATGGCAATTGAACCTGCTGCGATCTCCGCTAATCCCGCCGTTACCACGATTCCGGTGCTTGCGGCGGCAATCCCGGTAAGTCCTGCAGCTAACGCGAACGGGACAGTTAAGCCGTCAGCCATTCCTATAACAATGTCCCGTACAAATTCCGAAGAGGTAAAATGGTTTTCAACGTGTGAAATTGAAGGCATATATTAATTTCTCCTTTATGCTTTATTTAAAACTAACAAATTTCCAATTACTATTTTGCTGATTATAAGAGATGTTTAGCGCGTTCGGAATGATTACCATATTCTTTTTTAGCGGTAAATTGCCCGCACGCCTCTATTGGTTTTTGTTCCTATTAAGCTTAATTTAGCACCGAAGATTTAAGAAGCTATGTGAATGAGGTGCCCTGAGGTTGATTTTAGTTTCCATTCTCTGCAAAAGCTTGCCAAGTTTTAAAGCACTATTATTTCTGATTCCAAATTTATCATTTTGATTTCTGCAGTTATTTATTAATAATGGAGTATTTGTGGCCGATATAAGAAATATTGCCATCATCGCGCATGTCGATCATGGCAAAACAACATTAGTTGATCAAATCTTAAAACAGTGCAGCGTTTTTAGAAAAAACCAGGTAGTCCGCGAGAGATTTTTAGATTCGAATGATCTTGAAAGAGAACGCGGCATAACAATCCTTGCCAAGAATATCAGCATTCCCTATAAAAATTTTAAAATCAATTTGATAGATACTCCGGGCCATGCCGATTTTGGCGGCGAGGTCGAGAGAGTATTAAAAATGGCTGACGGAGTTCTTCTGTTGGTAGATGCATTCGAGGGCCCTATGCCTCAGACAAGGTTTGTATTGGAAAAAGCATTGGCGCTGCATCTCAAACCTATAGTTGTAATCAATAAAATTGATCGTCCTGATAACAGACCTGAAGAAGTGCTAGATGAAATATATGATTTATTCATTGATCTTGATGCGCATGAGGATCAGCTTAATTTTCCCGTTGTATATGCAAGCGGACGTGAAGGCTGGGCAATTAAAAATTTAGAGGATGCAAGAGAAAATATTAATCCCCTTCTTGAATCTATAATAAATGACCTGCCGGCCCCCCCTGTTTTTGAAGGTACCACTCAGATCCAGGTAACCTCTCTTGATTACAGCGATTATGTCGGAAGAATAGGAATCGGCAGAGTATTCCGCGGAACATTGCAGAAGTCTGAAAAATTATCCATCATTAAAAGAGACGGTTCAATTCAGGAAACCGTTCCAAAACAAATTTTTGTATTTGACGGTCTCGCGCGTCTCGAAGTTGAAGAAGTGCAATGCGGAGATATCTGCGCTATTGTAGGTATTGAGGGAATAGATATCGGAGACACAATTTGCGATGCTACAAATCCGGAACCGCTCGAAATCATTTCGATTGATGAACCGACCATAAGCATGACATTCACAGTTAACAACTCTCCATTCTACGGCCGGGAAGGAAAATACGTTACATCCCGACAATTAAGAGAAAGACTTTATAAAGAGCTGGAGCATAACGTTGCTTTAAGAGTTCATGACACAGCCTCACCGGATTCCTATAAAGTATCCGGGAGGGGCATTCTGCATCTTTCAATTCTCATAGAGAATATGCGGCGTGAAGGTTATGAACTTCAGATACGCGAACCGAAAGTAATTTATAAGGAAATTAATGGCAAGAAAGCCGAGCCGATTGAAATTCTTGTTGTTGATGTACCTTCAGAAACTGCCGGCAAAGTTATCGAATTAGTCGGGCAGCGCAGAGGCGAAATGGTTAAAATGGAAAATAAAGGCAGTTTGCAAAAATTAGAATTCCATATTCCAACAAGAGGAATAGTCGGTCTTCGTACAAAAGTCTTAACCGCCACATCAGGCGAAGGGATTATGCATCACAGATTTTTTCAATACGAATATTTTAAAGGCGCCATCAACAAAGTAACCAACGGAGTTATGATCTCCATGGATGAAGGTCCTGCCACTGCCTATTCAATAGATGCGCTTCAGGATAGAGGCAAGTTCTTTATTGATCCGGGTACTATTGTTTATAAAGGGCAGATAATTGGCGAACATACCAAAGAGAATGATATTGAAGTTAACATTCAGAAAGGTAAAAAATTATCCAATATGCGTGCGTCCGGGTCGGATAAAGCCGTTAAGATTACACCAGCCATTAAGTTTTCTCTGGAAGAGGCATTGGAGTATATTCACGACGATGAGCTCGTGGAAGTGACCCCAAAGTCAATAAGACTCAGAAAACTGCATCTGGACGTAAATGACAGAAAGAGATTTAATCTTGGAAAAACAGTTTGATTTCTCGTTAGAGTAAATTAACTTATGGCTGAGAAATTCTTACTGCAGTCGGTAAGAGTACATTAACATCAAAAGGAGAGTAGTACAGTATGGAAAAAGGAACAGTAAAATGGTTCAATGACAAAAAGGGTTTTGGATTTATCACACCTGAATCTGGACCAGACGTTTTCGTTCATCACTCAGCAATACAAGCAGATGGATTTAAAACTCTTGCTGAAGGTGATAAAGTTGAATTTGAAATTGTTAACGGTGCAAAAGGTCCCGGAGCGGCCAACGTAAAGAAAATATAAACCGGATTATTGTTAAGCTTTTTTTGTTTCGTTGAGGCAGACATGAGAATGTCTGCTTTTTTTTATGTATTTAGAAACCGATTTTATTAATTTGAGTTGTGTTCACAAAACGTTTTGAAGTAATCTTGGAGCCGGAAAATTGAATAGTACTTTAATTATTCGCTTATGATTAACTGCTGTTCAAAAGTAAAATGTTTTACTACCCGTTAACTATAAAATCTTAGAATTATGAAAAAATACAACGGCAAGTCCCCCGAGGAAGTAATTAAACTGGTCACTATAGAGATCATCGAACGTGCCATAAAACTGGGCAAAAAGAAAAACCGGACGATATATATCAGCAAAACCTCGGGCGGCCAGGGGACAGATGTAAGAGATTTGGATCCTTCCGGCGATGGGGGAAAAATAAATCTCGAAAAATTCTTCACACCAATTAGAAGACATTATACTTTTTCAGGACTCGGATCCCCTGAAGAATCCGACTCAATTAATTGGAGGGTGCTGAATCTTCCCTTTCCACGAAGATTGAGGCTTGTCTTTCAGGTTGCAGTTTCATTTTTTCTTAAAGGGACTCCCGCTAAAAATAAATTGTACCGGTGGATGGGTGCGCATATCGGCTATGGTGCTGAGATAATGCAAATGGTATGGCTTGATCATTTCCGCCCGGAACTAATTTTTATAGGCGATAATTCCCTGCTTGGCGCTTTCACTC
>PGYS01000012.1 GCA_002839795.1 Ignavibacteriae bacterium HGW-Ignavibacteriae-3
CATCATTCTGGAACTGGAATATTTTCGGCGGTGCTGTTTTCGGAATAACCAAATTTATACTGATTCCTTTCATGTTCGTCGGCGCACTCATATTGTTTATTAGCACACTTGCCGAAGTCAACAGAGTTCCATTCGATATTCCTGAAGCTGAGTCTGAACTGGTCGCAGGATATTTTACAGAATATTGCGGTATGAAATGGGGCATGTTCATGCTTGCCGAATACGGCAATATGTTTGCAGTATCTGCAATAATTGTCATTCTGTTTTTCGGCGGTTATCAATCACCATTCGGATATTTCGGTAATACAATAGGTGCTTCGTGGCTTGTTCCTTTTGAGCAGGGATTCTGGTTCATAAGTAAGGGACTGGTGATTGTATTCGTACAGATGTGGTTGAGATGGACATTGCCTCGTCTGCGCGTGGACCAGCTTATGACTGTATGCTGGAAATATTTAATCCCTTATGCTTTCTTAAATTTAATTATAATTGGAATAATTTCTATACTATAAATCTGATGAAACAATACCTAAAAAATACCTGGGATGGAATTTTCACCGTTCTTGTGGGAATGAAAATTACTTTTAAACATCTCTTCACTCCCGCAGTAACTATACAGTATCCCGATGTTAAAGTCGCACTCCCCGAGCGCGTCAGGAACAGATTATATGTAAATATGGATGATTGTATTGGCTGCGATCAGTGCTCCCGCGCTTGCCCGGTAAACTGTATCGAAATTGAGACTGTTAAGAGTATTCCCGGCGATGATCTTGGCATAACCTCCAACGGAAAAAAGAAAGCTCTCTGGGTTACAAAATTTGATATCGATATTGCCAAATGCTGCTACTGCCAGCTATGTGTTTTTCCATGCCCCACAGAATGTATTTACATGACCAGTGTTTATGAATTTGCCGAATTCGAAAGAAGTAACCTTAATTATAAATTTGCGACTCTAACGGACACAGAAGTTTTGGAAAAGAAAGCCAACTACGAAAAAATGCAGGCAGAAAAAGAAGCGCAAAAAGCTGCGGCCGCGGCAAAACCTAAGCCGGAGGCACCCGCTGCTCCTGCACAAGAAAATAAAACCGAGTAATTAGAGAATAGATTTTATGAATCTTTACGACATCATCTTTTACATTTTCGCTGCGATTACAATTCTCTCAGCTCTGTTTGTTGTAACCACGCGCAATATTGTTCATTCCGCATTCTTTCTTTTATTTACGTTTTTCGGCGTAGCGGGAATTTATGTTTTGCTTGGAGCGGATTTTATAGCAATCGCGCAGATTATGGTTTACGTCGGCGGGATTTTGATCCTGATACTCTTCGGTGTAATGCTAACGAATAAAATTACAAGTGTGGAAATCCGGACCGGAACCGTACAGATGATTCCTGCGACGATTGGAGTGGTAATTTTTATGGCAGCGGTAATTGCCATAATGGTTATGACTAACTGGAAATCGGAACCCGGTCTGATCCCGTTGGGAACTACGAAGGATCTGGGTCATCTTCTAATAAATGATTACGTTTTAATTTTTGAATTGCTTGGAATTCTGCTCCTTATCGCATTAATAGGCGCGGCATCCATCGCAAGAAGAGAACAGGAATAAATACTAGGGTCTAGATACTAGATACTAAATACTTGATACTAGTTTGGGAGAGTAAATTTGTTAACCGTTGGACTGAATCATTTTTTAGTTATTAGTGCCGTTTTATTCTCGCTCGGCATTTATGGAATTGTGACACGTAAGAACGCTGTGATGGTTCTAATGGGAATTGAATTGGTTCTCAATTCAGCGAACATTAACTTTGTCGCATTTTCACATTATGGCAACTTTGGACTTAACGGACAGGCAATAGCACTGTTTGTAATTGTACTTGCCGCGGCAGAAGCAGCAATCGCACTGGCAATAGTACTAAATGTGTACAAAACATTTGCAGAAGTAAACGTTGACGAAATAGATCACTTAAAAGAATAGGTTATGAGCGAAAGTTTACTGATCAATATTTCCATTGTTATCCTTTTTCTACCGCTACTCGGATTTACTACCGTCATTTTCTTCGGTAAAAAAATTCCCAAGCTTTATATGTTCGAAGTAGCAGTACTTGGATTAACACTTCTCCTCTCCATTATCGTTGCATACGTAAAGCTATCCATCTATGATACAAAGGATATAATCGCCGCGTTTACATGGATATCAATGGGCAATGCACCGGCATTGGGCGGCATCAACATTGAACTTGGATTTAAGATAGACAACATTACTGTTATAATGCTTTTTGTTGTAAATCTTATAAGCTTTTTAGTCCATGTTTTCTCAATTGAGTATATGCGCGGAGACAAAAGATACACACGCTATTTTGCCTACCTCGGTATTTTCACCTTCTCCATGCTGGGCATCGTACTTACACACAATCTTTTGATGATGTATATCTTTTGGGAATTGGTGGGTCTTTCTTCATATTTATTGATCGGCTTCTGGTACGAAAAGAAATCGGCTTCAGATGCGGCAAAAAAAGCTTTCATAGTGAACCGTATCGGCGATATAGGCATGTTCCTTGGAATATTAATTCTCTTTACGCAATACCATACATTTACGTTTGACGCTATCTACGAGCAAATTGCGGCCGGTAATATTCCATTTGGAAGTAATGCGTGGCTTACTGCAGCAGGAATTTTAATTTTCATGGGCGCTGTAGGAAAATCCGCTCAGTTCCCTCTTCACGTGTGGTTGCCCGATGCAATGGAAGGTCCCACTCCGGTTAGCGCATTGATCCATGCCGCAACAATGGTCGCGGCAGGTGTTTACCTTGCAGTCAGGATTTTTGTTATGCTTACGGCCGACGCGATGCTGGTTATTGCGGTGGTAGGTGCAGTTACAGCCCTGGTAGCAGCCACAATTGCTCTTACACAGAACGATATTAAAAAAGTTTTAGCCTACTCCACTGTTTCACAGCTGGGTTACATGGTTATGTCCATTGGCGTGGGGGCTTATGCTTTCGCGTTTTTCCATCTTGTTACGCACGCATTTTTCAAAGCTTGTCTGTTCCTCGGCTCCGGTTCGGTAATTCATTCAATGCATCACGAACAGGATATCCGCAACATGGGCGGACTTAAAAAGAAAATGCCGATTACTTATTACACTTTTTTAATTTCATCGTTGGCAATTTCAGGAGTCCCTCTCTTCTCCGGATTTTTAAGTAAGGATGGAATACTCGCAGGAACTCTCGTATTCGGGAAATTAACCGGGCATTGGCTGATTCCCATAATCGGGTTTGCTGTAGCGGGATTAACAGCATTTTACATGTTCAGACTTGTAATTATGACTTTCCACGGTGAGCCGAGAGATCATCATAAATATGATCACGCGCATGAATCACCGTTTGTTATGGCGGCGCCTTTAGTTGTGCTTGCGGTTCTTTCAGTGTTTATATGGTACACCCCGAATCCCATCAATCCTAGTGCAGGCTGGGTTATAGGCGACTGGATAAAAACTCCGGCACAGGTAACGCCTCTTGAAACCAGATATGAATTTATGAAACCAAGCAGCGAAGCAGCCAAAGCAGAAGTCCACGGCGAGGTTATTCATTCAGTTGAATATACAGAAACGATGCATTGGGCTCACTATCCGGCAATGTTCCTTTCTCTGTTCCTCGCCGGTCTTGGAATTCTTGTGGCCTTTTTATTTTATCAGTGGAAAAAACTTAATGCTGATAAACTTGCCGAGAAACTTCAGGGTCTCTACAAATTTTCTCTTAATAAATGGTTCCTGGATGAACTTTACGATCTTACGGCAATTGCCGGCACATTGAGATTCAGTTCTATATTGGCGTGGTTCGATAACACAATTGTAGACGGGATTGTCAACGGTTCCGCCACTGTTACCAGATTCACATCCAGAATGAGCAACTGGTTCGATACTTATATTGTTGACGGAGCTGTTAATTTCTCTGCATTCTTAAGCGGATTTGTAGGTTTATCTTTCAGAAGATTACAAACAGGCAAAGTTCAGACATACATCGTATTTGTAGTATTTGCAATTATAATATTGCTGATGTTCTTTAAGCCGTTTTGATATTTCAATAGTGAATAGTCTTTGATTATTCCGGATAATATTGAGGAGGAGTAATATTCTCTTCACGTTAATAAAAATTATAAATATGGGTCTTAAAATATGATTGGATTTCCGATTCTTTCGTTAATCACTTTTCTTCCGATATTGGGTATGTTCTTAATCATGTTCATGAAAAAAGAACAGTCCAAGTCGATTAAATATCTGACTCTGGGTATTACTGCCCTGCAGATAGTTTTAGCTTTGGTTCTGCTTGCAAGCTATAATTACTCGGCAGGCGGTATCTATGAAGAAAAGTCATTTCAGTTTATTGAAAAATTCAAGTGGATAAATATCAGCGGCATTTCCTGGCTGGGCAATATTAAGATTGATTATTTTATGGGTATTGACGGATTGAGCATGCCTATGGTTTTATTGACTGCCCTTGTCTCGTTTGTCGCAGCATTGTCATCCTGGAATATCGAAAAATCGGTTAAAGGTTATTTCGCCCTTTTCCTTCTTCTCGATGCCGGAATGATGGGTGTATTTGTTTCTCTCGATTTCTTCCTATTCTACATATTCTGGGAACTCATGCTTCTGCCGATGTATTTCCTTATCGGAATTTGGGGCGGTCCAAGAAAAGAATATGCTGCTATAAAGTTCTTTATTTATACATTGTTCGGAAGCGTGTTTATTTTATTGGTTATGATCGGTTTATATTTCAGCGCAACCGAATTGATGGCAGACGGCAGCAGAGTGCATACGTTCAGCATGATTGCTTTAATGAATCCGGCTAACTATTCGGCCGACGGCATTCTTTCTGCTCTTAATCCGGATAATTTAAGATTGATAGCATACATCGCGTTGTTTGCCGGGTTCGCGATAAAAATTCCAATGTTCCCTTTCCATACATGGCTGCCGGACGCTCACGTTGAAGCCCCGACTCCGATTTCTGTAATCCTTGCCGGTGTTCTCCTGAAAATGGGAACCTACGGAATTTTAAGAATCAGTTATCCCATTTTCCCCGATATAACACGTGATTTGATGTGGTACATTGCTTTATTCGGAATGGTGAATATTATTTACGGAGCACTTGTTGCTCTTGCTCAAAAAGATTTTAAGAAATTAATCGCGTACTCTTCAGTTTCCCACATGGGTTACGTTCTGCTGGGAATGGCCTCGCTAACTACTGTGGGAATTAACGGCGCGATTTTTCAGATGTTCAATCACGGTACGATTACGGCAATGCTCTTCTTGATTGTGGGAGTTGTATACGATAGGACCCACACCAGAGGATTAAATGATTTCGGAGGACTTGCTTCTCAAATGCCGGTTTACACAGGATTTGTTACAGTTGCATTCTTCGCTGCGATAGGATTACCGAGTATGAGCGGTTTTGTATCCGAGGCACTGGTATTCATAGGCGCCTTCGGCGTTGACTCATTAAGAGTTCTTACCATAATTTCTACTCTTGGAATTCTCCTGGGAGCCGCCTATATGCTTTGGACTCTGCAGAGAATCTTCTTTGGTCCTTTGAATGAAAAATGGGCTTCTCTAAAAGATCTTGATGCAAGGGAATATGCAATGTTTATTCCTCTCACAATTATAATAATCTTCCTTGGAGTATATCCGTCAGCAATGTTAAACATCATGAATTCCTCTGTTAATTCATTAGTACATTTTGTAACAACAACTGTCAGCACTACTTCATTAGGCGGATTATAATTTTAATGATGGAAAATACAAACCTATATCACTCGCTCAGTTTAATCCTTCCGGAAATAGTTATTTCGGTTGCATTAATTGTTCTGGTTCTCGCAGACTTGATATTCCATAAGGATAAAAAGTACATCCCGTATATTGCTCTTGTCTCAATTCTTGTCGCAGGGTACTATACTTTAATCCAGTACGGCACTTCCGGATCTGCATTTTTAACTTCTGGTAAGAACACAATTAGTCTGGGCATGTTTGCCGCGGATTCGTTTAGTATTTTCTTCAAAATGATCGTTTTGGTTTCTACGTTGTTTATTGTCTTTTTCTCATTCAGTTCGGAAGAAATAATCAAAATAAAAGACAGAATCGGAGAATATTACGCTCTTATTTTCGGAATGGTTTTAGGAATGTTCTTCATGATATCGGCGACAGATCTGATTCTTATTTATCTTTCTATGGAATTGATGTCACTTTCCTCTTATGTCCTTTCCGGATTCACTAAATTGAGAGAACGTAACAGTGAAGCGGCATTAAAATATCTTTTGTATGGAGCTGTTTCCTCAGGCTTAATGTTATTTGGTATTTCACTGGTGTACGGACTGACAGGCAGCACTAATTTGTATGCTATTAACGCACTGATTCAGAGTCCAGAGATTAATCTATTCACACTGGCATTCGCGTGTATCTTAATTTTTGCCGGAATTGGTTATAAAATTTCTTCCGCACCTTTCCATTTTTGGACTCCCGATGTTTATGAAGGTGCACCAATAACGATCACTGCGTTCTTATCAGTGGCAAGCAAAGCAGCCGGTTTTGCCCTCCTGATCAGATTTATTAAAACTACTTTTGTTTCCTACATAGATCCTCTTGGAATGTGGCATTTGCTGAATGTTTTTGATTGGAGATCTATGCTTGTGGCAATTTCCATACTTACAATGACACTCGGCAATTTCTCCGCACTATGGCAGAATAATATGAAGAGAATGCTTGCATACTCTTCAATAGCCCATGCCGGTTACCTCCTGTTAGGACTTGTCGTACTTTCCAACCAGGGAATTCTTGCAATACTTATCTATTTCTCAGTTTACCTTGTTATGAACCTTGGAGCTTTCCTGGTAGTAATGCTGATAGCTAATAAAACCGGGTCTGAGGATATTGATGATTACGACGGACTGGGCCACACTTCACCTTTTCTGGGAATTTCTCTTGCCATATTCCTCGTTTCACTGACCGGGCTGCCGCCGACCGCGGGATTTATTGGCAAGTTGTATCTCTTCGTGGCACTGGTTGACGCTCAGATGATCGTAGTGGCAGTGATTGCACTGCTCAATTCGGTTGTTTCACTTTATTATTATGTGAGAGTTCTTAAGCATATGTTTCTTACTAAATCCGTTGATGAAACACCGGTTGTGTCAGTTTCAATTCCGAATATAATTTTAGTCTCGTCACTCGTTTTTGTAATTCTTCTTTTCGGTGTCTATTTCACTCCTCTTGTTGATGCCGCTCAGAGCTGCCTTGTAATTCTCGGTTTATAAAATTTGATTTCATCATAAAAAAAGCCAACATATGTTGGCTTTTCCATGCTTATAATTTTCAATTATATATTATTCCTCAGATTTTTTCTTTAACAGCTCCTCTTCGGCTTTATACTCGGCGTAGTATCTCTTTTTGCTTCCCTCGTAACTGTCAATCTGAACCAGCACGCCTTCAAGCTTTCCGTTAACCAGTGGGATTCTTCTTGTAGTTTTAAGACCAATGGATTTTCGAAGTACGGGATCTCCTGTGTAGATGAATACCGTGCTGCCCTTACATTTCTGCTTGATAAAGTCACCCAGTTCAGTATAAAGTTTCTTTACTTCCTCAAAATCGCCCAGCCGGATTCCGTAAGGAGGGTTCGTGATCAGAACGCCATTTTCAAATTGTTTTACATGCTGAAAGGGATGGCCGGCCAGCTCAACGGAATCCGAATAAGGAAGTCTTGATAGATTATCCTTTGCGACTTCTATAACGCGTTGTGATTTATCGCTTCCTTTAATTATTCCTTTAGATAATGGCCGGATCATGGAATCGCATTCCGATTTAACTTTTAACCAGAGATCCTTATCAAAATCAGGCAGATAAAAGAAGCCGAAATTAGTTCTTAGATATTGTGCAGGGATTCTGCAATAATGCATAAGAGCTTCGCATAAAATCGTTCCGGAGCCGCACATACAATCCCACAACGGTTTTTCACCATCCCACTTACTAAGACGGATGATTGCGGCCGCAAGAGTCTCCTGCATCGGCGCTTCGCCCGCAAGCAGTCTGTATCCCCTCTTGTGCAGCGATTCTCCGGAAGCATCTATACTTATCACCGCCACATCTTTCTCAATATGAAGATTGATTCTGACATCCGGATTAACGGTCTGCACATCAGGACGTATGCCGTCACTTACAGTCCGAAAATAATCGGCAATTCCATCCTTGAGGGATTGGGAAGCGAACAGCGAATTAGTGATCTGGCTTTTGGCCACTGAAGAAGTAATAGCGAAAGTATTATCTACTGAGAAAATTTTCTCCCATTTAATTTTCCCTGCTGTCTTTTTCAGAACATTTGTATTAACGCATTGAAACGTAATCAGAGGCGCCAGAACTCTTGAGATCATTCGGGATGTGTAATTGATTTTGTAAAGCGCTTCCTTCCCTGCTTCAAAATAAACACCCCTGTAAGCTGTTTTGGTATTTTTCGCTCCTAATTCGATCAATTCCTCTGCGCAGAGTGTTTCCATCATTCCGGGAACCTGAGCAAAGAAGCTGTTATTTTCCTGATATTCGTACATGTTTAATATCCTTTAATTAATATATCTGAGGCGCGTTCAAAATCATTGGATTATTTGTGATCATTTTTTCAGGAAACGTAAAAATTCCTGAACCGGCCTTCCTTCAAATTTTGCCCTGACTAATTTAAACCCGTCGCCATAAACAGGATCGGGATTCTTTTCTAAATTTTTAATCTGATCATTTCGGGAAGGATCATTTATTGATTTCAGATAGAGGTAAGATACATAATTACAACTGCCCTCAATAATTTCCTCAGAATGATTTTCTTTAGCATTCTCCACAATCCATGCGTGCATCAGCTCATGGGCAATTGTAGATGCAACAACAATCTCGGGTACACCGTTCAGCACATAAATCATATGGAAAGTGGAAGTGTTAATCAATTTATTGTTTTCATATTGAGTCTTTGTCTGAGAATCGCAATATCCCTGACCCAGATCTCCGGACCC
The DNA here is from genome assembly GCA_002839795.1 of Ignavibacteriae bacterium HGW-Ignavibacteriae-3. Taxonomy (GTDB): domain Bacteria; phylum Bacteroidota; class Ignavibacteria; order Ignavibacteriales; family Melioribacteraceae; genus Fen-1258. The sequence continues at coordinate 9,029 of PGYS01000012.1, forward strand.
CTTGAATTTGTTCATCAGAAAGATCTTATCGACGCCTGATATGGACACTTTCTTCATATCCAGATATATTCCAAATGAAGCCAGCCTTGAAGATACACTGCTCAAAAGCTGTTTGAATTTATATTGCTCAAACACTGCCAATCTGAAGCAGACATTACAGATATTTCGTCCGTCGTTATATTTTTTCCCTCCGCCCGTTAGCTGCTGGCAAATAAGCCGGCTGCATATCTCACATTTAGCCAATTCCGAGCTGTGCTCTTTATGAAACTTATTCCCGTAAGTATCGATATTATATGTTCCTCTTAACGGTTTATCACATATCGCACACTTCGGAATAACATAATTTTCACAACAACTTTCGTGATACTTTTTATTTTCGAAAATTATAAACTCTCCGGATATGATTTTACCGCAGTAGGCGCAGCGCAGTCCTTGAATTCCGGTTGAACCTTCCTGTGCGCTAATATTTAAATATGCCACCGATAGAAAAAGAAATATCAGCAAAACATTTTTGAATGCCATTGGATTATTTTTTTGATTCAATTTAAGTAAAACCGTCATTTTTAGTTAAGCATTATTTTATTTTTGTTTGATTGAATAAATTTTTACCCGTTTACTTTTATAATCGAGCAAAATCCTAAAAAGACAAGCTTGCCGAGAATAATCAACTATTCGGTGATTTTTTTAAATGACAGTATTGCGAGCATAACCGCTATTTTCTTTGCTTTATCAGCGTCGTAAGCCACAAATGAATGTTTGATGGAATCACTATCTGCTATATATCTATCTGTACCGGCAACTAAACTCGCCATCTTTGTTTTCATTAAGTTTCCTGTTGCAAACAGAGGCGCGCCTTCCATTTCGATGTAATACGGGGCTTCTCCATTATCAAAGTTATTTTCATTCAGAGAATATTTAATAAATCCTACCGGCTGAAAAAAAAATATAGGAACAGTGATACCGAAACTTTTTTGAACTTGTATATTATTTTGCCTGGCGGTGTTGAATAATAGATCTGTTAAAGATGAATCGGGGTAACTGAGTGCTTTTCTCGGCCACGAATCATCCGGATCGATCATCATTGCGCCGCCGTCATTATATGCCCCGGAGGAAACAATTAGCGATGAATCTCCAATTGCTTTACCGAATAGTCCGCATGTTCCGATATGAACAATATACTCAACGCCGAGTGCTCCAAGGATTGCAGCTTGGGTCGAAATTCCTCCCGCTCCCGGAAGTCCCGGATTAATTATAAAATTAACTCCGATCTTTTCGGACTTGATTATATATAAATAATTCGGATTCACCTGACCGAGCTGTATTTTTTTTATTTCGCCATCCTTAATGTTTAGAAACGATAAATATTCTTCAATCTGAGTATCGTGAAGTATTATAGCAAATTTGGGGAGCGAATCAAGTTCATGATTTTTGAATCTTGTTTTTTTCAGATGATCGGCGTAGGAGTAAGGTTCAATTAGTCTTTGCGATTTATCCGTTTTAATATATTCCTGAAACGGACCTCCTCCGTTATAGTTGCTCGGACTTTTGCAGGAAGTAGATAAGATTAATACTAAAAGAAAAAAAAATTTTTTCATTTCGTTTTTTCCTCTGAATAAATTATTCATCGGCTGTAATTTACAACCTGCAAATCAGTAATCCAGCATCAGGAAGTAAAAATAAAGGGGAATTGGCGATAAGAACACGCCACTTTCATTTGCTATCGGCACGCGTTACCTTAAAATTGATTTTTCAGTCTGAAATTTGAAATTTTGATTGAATTCAATAATTAGTTAAGGAATTCAGAAGCATAAATCGCTTCTCAGATATTGTGTCGATTTTTGAACTCTATGAGAAAATGACCGATCCGGTGTTGCGAATAATTTATTAAAAAATTAGCTCAAATCGGCCATATTTATTTTGGTTATATGCTATTATTGGCTTATTTTTGCCACAAAACTGATTATCTAAAATTCATTCTTATTTGACCAATCTGTATAAAATTATAAGATCAATAACTAAATAAGGAGTAAAGCATGGTTTCTGAACTGTTTTATTTTGTTCCAATATCATCCATCCTGGCCCTTGGCTTCGCATATTTCTTCTATAAACAAATGATGAAGGAGAGCGAAGGGACGGAAAAAATGGCGAGCATAGCATTATATGTTCGAAAAGGTGCAATGGCATATCTCAGGCAACAGTATAAAGTCGTTGGAATTTTCTTTGTTGTTATTACAGCTATTTTTGCCATTCTGGCTTACGGTTTTAATTTACAAAATCCGTGGGTGCCGTTCGCATTCATTACAGGCGGTTTCTTTTCCGGTCTTGCCGGATTTTTTGGAATGAAAACAGCAACTCAGGCATCTGCAAGGACTGCAAATGCTGCGAGAGATACTCTCAACAAAGGATTAAAAATTGCTTTCAGAAGCGGTGCTGTAATGGGTCTGGTAGTCGTAGGGCTTGGACTTCTTGACATATCAATTTGGTTCTACATTTTAACTGCAGTATATCCGAGTACAGCGATAGACGGTCATAATTTAGTTATTGTTACAACTACAATGCTTACTTTTGGAATGGGTGCTTCAACACAGGCTTTATTCGCAAGAGTCGGCGGCGGTATTTTTACAAAGGCAGCAGATGTTGGCGCCGATCTAGTCGGTAAAGTTGAAGCAGGAATTCCCGAGGATGATCCGAGAAACCCAGCAACGATTGCAGACAATGTCGGCGATAATGTTGGCGACGTTGCCGGTATGGGTGCGGATTTATATGAATCATATTGCGGATCGATCCTTGCAACAGCAGCTCTGGGTGCGGCTGCATTTCTACACAATCCTGCCCTGCAGATGAAGGCCGTAATGGCTCCAATGTTGATTGCCGCCGTAGGCATTATTCTTTCGATTGCAGGTATATTTGTGGTAAAAACAAAAGAAGGTGCTAATCAAAAACAGCTTTTAGCCGCTCTAGCAAGAGGTGTAAATCTTAGTTCAGTATTTATCGCAATTCTTTCATATTTCATAGTTTATCTTTTGAATATCGATAATTATGTCGGAATCTGGGGCGCAATTGTCACTGGATTGGTTACAGGTATTGTTATTGGTAAATCAACAGAATATTACACTTCACATTCATACAAACCCACTCAGCATATTGCTAATAATGCATTAACGGGTCCGGCTACTGTAATTATTTCCGGTCTCGGTGTTGGAATGATTTCAACAGCAATTCCGGTAATGACCGTAGCTATTGGAATTCTTCTTTCTTTTCTTTTTGCATCAGGTTTTGATTTCGCAAATATCAGCATGGGATTATACGGAATCGGAATTGCTGCCGTCGGAATGCTCTCTACTCTGGGCATAACGCTTGCAACAGATGCATACGGTCCTATAGCTGACAACGCGGGCGGCAACGCTGAGATGAGCGGATTGGGTAAAGAAGTCAGACAAAGAACAGATGCTCTCGATGCATTGGGAAACACTACAGCAGCAACCGGTAAAGGATTCGCAATCGGTTCTGCGGCTCTAACAGCCCTTGCTCTCTTAGCCTCTTATGTTGAAGAGATTAAAATAGGATTACTCAGAATCGGCCAGCTTACCATGGACCTCGGAGATGGGATTATAGTTGAGACTGAAAAGGCAAACCTTACCGATGTAATGATTTATTATCAGGTTACTTTGATGAATCCGAAAGTACTTATTGGAGTTTTTGTGGGATCCATGATGGCCTTTATGTTTTCAGGACTTACAATGAACGCAGTGGGCAGAGCTGCCGGAAAAATGGTTGATGAGGTTAGAAGACAATTTAAAGCCTTCCCCGGAATATTAGAAGGTACTCAGGAACCTGATTATGCTACATGTGTGGCGATCTCTACAAAAGGCGCTCAGCTGGAGATGATATTACCCTCCATGCTCGCGATAATAATCCCCATATTAATGGGCTTGTTGCTTGGAGTGACCGGTGTTATGGGCTTACTTGTCGGCGGTTTGTCAACCGGATTTGTTCTCGCGGTCTTTATGGCTAATTCCGGCGGAGCCTGGGATAATGCAAAGAAATATGTTGAGGAAGGAAATTTAGGCGGCAAAGGATCTGACGCTCATAAAGCAACCGTTATCGGTGACACTGTCGGCGATCCGTTCAAAGATACTGCCGGTCCGAGTCTTAACATTTTGATAAAATTGATGAGCATGGTTGCGATCGTTATGTCCGGCCTTACAGTAGCTTTCAATTTGATCAAATAACATTGTGAAATAATAATCTTTTAATGGCTCCATTTATTCTACTTGTAAATGGAGCCATTTTTTTATCAGTATTCTCAAGATATTTTTTCCGTTAAAAAATATCCCGGACATCACGCCTATCCATCGGTATTATCGAATGTACTATAATCTGTTCTGCAGGTTATCTATATTTACGTACTTGATATTTTAAAACGCAAAAACAACATTTTCACAGGGAGAAAGATGGAAAATCTTAAAGAATTGATAAGCAATCAGACTATATTCTTCAGCTTTATGAAGGAAAAATATTATGTTTTTTATAATTCAAATATTTTTTTCCGGGATATACAGTATGCCATAAAAAGCTATCTGGAGAAGAAAAATAAAAAAGTAAAATATTCCGAAGCGGAGAAAATTGCCGAAGGATTTATTGCCCACATGGAAAAAGACAACCAATTGATAAAAATGTCAGAAAATGCATGGAAAGTGAATTTTTCTTTGGAGAAAGGTGTTATACAACCGGATGAAGTTAATGCCGTTTAGAATCAAGAAAAGAAAGGATTTACAATGGATCAGGATGAAAATCTCCATTCACCGGTTGCAAAGGAAATGGCGGATATAGATATCACTGAAAAAGCTATAAAACAGGTTAAAAGGATTAAAGAAGAGAATAATATTCCCGGGGATCATGCTCTGAGAATCGGGGTTAAAGGGGGCGGATGTTCCGGTATGACCTATCAGATGGGATTTGACGGAGAATCAAAAGACGGTGATACCGTCATAGAAAAAGACGGTATTAAGCTTTTCGTTGACGGAAAAAGTCTATTTTATCTCTCCGGTACAGTCCTGGATTTCAGCGACGGATTAAATGGCAAGGGATTTGTGTTCAGCAATCCCAATGCAACAAAAACCTGCGGCTGCGGCGAATCGTTCGGAGTATAAAATGGACAGGAAAAAATTTTTATCATCGCTTGGAATATTGACTATTGCAGGCGGCTTAAAAAAAGTTGACGCGATAACAAATAATATAAATCAATCATTAGACAGGAGTTATAAAATGGGCAAATTTGAATTGATGCCGCTTCCCTATGCATTCAACGCACTTGAACCGCATATAGACGCACGTACAATGGAGATCCATCATGATAAACATCATGCCGGATATGTAAATAATCTGAACAAAGCTGTTGAAGGTACCGGATTGGCAGGAAAATCATTGGAAGATATTTTCCTGGATATTTCAAAACTGCCAGCGGTTGTTAGAAACAACGGCGGCGGAGTATGGAACCATAATATATTCTGGCAGGTTATGGCGCCTAATAAAGGCGGTCAGCCGTCTGGTCCCCTCGCAGACGCAATTAACAGTACATTCGGATCGTTCGATAAATTCAAAGAATTATTCGCAACAGCTGGCGCAACCCGTTTTGGTTCAGGCTGGGCCTGGCTTGTGCTATCGGGAGGAAAACTGGTTGTAACATCGACAGCAAATCAGGATAATCCTCTGATGGATATTGCGGAAGTTAAAGGAACGCCGCTTCTGGCACTTGATGTCTGGGAACATGCTTATTATCTCAATTATCAAAACCGGAGACCTGATTACATTGCAAGTTGGTGGAACGTAGTTAATTGGGATGAAGTAGCAAAGAGATTTGCTTCCGCTAAATAAATTATAGTTCTATTAAAGAGTCCTGATCGTTGTGATCAGGATTTTTTTTATATACACTTGAGGGAAGTATGAACCCGGTAAAGGTCGGAGTACAATTAAAGGCAGTTTTAGAAAAATGGGAATCCTCATTGGATAATTATTCTGATTCTGATCTATTGAAAAAACCGGCGGCAGACAGCTGGTCTATCGGACAACTGTATTCTCATCTGGTTTACGGAACAATTCGCTATCATCTAAAACAAATTGAACTATGTTTATCAAAAGACGATAACCGGGATCAAAAAAAGACCGGGGCTGGCGCGTTCTGTTTTTTAATAAACGGATTTCCTCCTGTAAAAATTAAAGTCCCCCCTTCAAAAGAATATACACCTGCGCAGCCTGAAAATAAGCAGGAAATAAAAAATGGATTTGTAAAATTAAAACAGATACTGGAAAATTATTCACCGGGAATAGGAAAGAAAGAGAGCGGTAAAGTAAAACATCCGGCACTTGGATTTTTATCCGCAGCAGAGTGGTATCAATTAATCGAGATGCATTTTAGACACCATCTCCGTCAGAAAAAAAAATTAGATCAGATTATAAAAAGATAAAAAAAATCCCGCACAGAGCGGGATGAAATTCTAAACTTGTCCGCCTTCATTTTGGCGGATTATCAATTCTCATTTAAAAAGAAGCTCCAACAAACTTCATTCTGTTTATAGCGCGCTCAAGAGCTAATTCAGCACGAATCATATCAATATCACTCTGCGCCCGATTCGATAAACGCTCTTTTGCTCGTTCATAGGCCTTTTTTGCCCGCTCTATATCAATCTCTTCAGCTGTTTCAACGCTATCGGCCAGAATAAGAACTTTATTATCTTTCACTTCAACAGTACCGCCGCTCGTTGCGTATTCCGTCTCCAGTCCGGTAATATCTTCAATTTTAATCTTGCCTATTTCGAGAGAACTTAATAAAGGGGCGTGATTGAATAACACCTGAAAATTACCGACCGTTCCTGGCACAGTAACAGATTTTACATTGCCTTTATATGCGCTTTTAGACGGCGTTATTATTTCTAGCAGAATTTCCTTCATTTATTGCATACTCTTTGCTTTTTCCACTGCTTCTTCAATTGTTCCGACATACATGAATGCCTGCTCGGGCAGATTGTCATGCTTACCCTCAAGTATCTCTTTGAAACTTCTTATTGTATCTTCAATCTTTACATACTTGCCGGCAAATCCCGTGAACTGTTCCGCAACATGAAACGGCTGGCTCAGGAATCTCTGAATTCTTCTTGCGCGGCGTACAATAATCTTATCTTCCTCTGATAATTCATCCATACCTAAGATGTTAATGATATCCTGTAAGTCTTTATAAGATTGAAGAATTTCTTTAACCTGTTTAGCAACTTTATAATGTTCTTCACCAACAATGTCAGGCTGAAGAATTCTTGAAGTTGAATCAAGCGGATCAACAGCGGGATAAATTCCGAGTTCCGAAATCTGACGGCTCAATACTGTTGTGGCGTCAAGATGCGAGAAAGCGGTTGCCGGAGCCGGATCTGTCAAATCATCCGCCGGAACATATATCGCCTGCACGGAAGTAATAGAACCTTTATCTGTAGACGTTATTCTCTCCTGAAGTTCGCCCATTTCTGAAGAAAGATTAGGCTGATAACCTACTGCAGAAGGCATACGTCCCAAAAGCGCGGATACTTCGGAACCTGCTTGTGTAAAACGGAAAATGTTATCGATGAATAAGAGCACATCTCTTTCCTCTTCATCGCGAAAATATTCTGCAATTGCCAAACCTGTAAGACCAATTCTTAAACGGGCTCCCGGCGGTTCATTCATCTGTCCGAATACAAGCGCGGTTTTAGGCAGTACGCCTGACTCCTTCATTTCGAGCCAAAGATCATTACCCTCTCTTGTTCTTTCACCAACTCCGGCGAACACGGAATATCCTCCGTGCTGCTTTGCGATGTTATGAATTAATTCCTGTATGATTACTGTCTTGCCTACGCCGGCACCGCCGAATAATCCTGTTTTTCCGCCTCTCGAATATGGCTCAAGTAAGTCGATAACTTTAATACCGGTCTCAAACATCTCCTGCCGTGTGGATAGAGTATCAAATTTTGGCGAGTGTCGGTGAATTGCATACTTTTTCTTGGATTTGATTTCACCAAGACCGTCAATTCCGTCTCCGATAACATTTATCAATCTTCCGAGAGTTTCAGGTCCCACCGGAACGGATATCGGTTCGCCCGTATCAGTGGCATTCATTCCGCGGACCAGACCGTCGGTAGAATCCATAGCCACAGTGCGAACTCTATCTTCCCCAAGATGCTGCTGCACTTCAACGATAAGAACTTCATCGACACCTTCAACACTTTTCCTGGGGATCCTGATCGCATTATAAATTGCGGGAAGAGATCCGCCCGGAAAATCAATATCCACAACGGGACCTATTACTTGGGCAACTACGCCTTCGTTTTGAGCCATTTTTAATCCTTTTGTTTCAAAATTTGTTGCCAAAATTAGCAAAGAATCGGATGATTTCCAAAAAAGATGGGGTTCCGTACAGATTTAGTGATTTTGGATCAAATCGTAAATCTTTACCTCTCTGCCTGCAGAAATCAGGGATTTAGATTAATCAAAAATGAGACTGCTTCTTTCAGTTTCTCATTTGCAACCGGTTTAGTAACAAAAAGATCTGCACCTGATTCTTCGGCAGTCAGCCTCATGCTATTTTGCGCATTTGCAGTTAAACATAAAATTTGTGTACCGCTGCGCAGAGGATCCGTTTTGATCTCCTTTATTAAATCGAATCCATCTTTATTACCCTTTAACGATATATCCATTATGATAATATCGTACAGCGTATTTGAATATCTATCAGAATATTCTTCTGCGGAGCCGCATAAATCAACGTCGAATTCCTTGCCGAAAATTTTACTCATCAAGACTTGAGAAAGGGAATCATCGTCTACAACTAACATTTTCTTCATAAACACCCCATTTCTAAATTTTATGTTTAATAATGGAAGGCTTTAAAACTTTCCCCATTTAATTCCGAATTGACTCCGCAGGAATTCTGGCAAAATCTAATAAATCTAAAAATCATTTTCCATATAAATATGGGGGGTATTCTTAACTTATAAGTTAATATCTAATTGGATTCCGAATGAATTCGTGGATTTCTTTAAAATGCGTAACATTGGAGAGACTGAATTACTGCTTACAATAATTATATGTGAGGGATATTACAATTTTGCTTACTAATCATAGAGACGGGGCCTGACCCGTCTCTATGATTAGTTTTATTTAAACTTCTTCCCCGACTTTCTGTGCGAGTTCCATCCCTTTTTCCAGCGCTTCTTTATTGAGAGGAATGAGGTGGTGATATCTTTCCGGTAGAACTTTCTGAATCCCCTTAATGATATTCTCCATCTTAATAATCGGCTTCTTGTTTAAAAACGCGCCGAGTATAATCATATTCATAACTTTGGAATTCTTCAATTTTGCTGCTTCGTTAGCGGCTTCGATCGGGACAATATCTATATCTGTTCTGGTCGGCGGTTTTAAAATTGTACTGGCTTCATATAACAGGAGTCCGCCCGGTTTAACAGCATTTTCAAACTTATCAAGCGAGGGCTGATTGAGCGCAATAACGGTATCAAATCTAGTTAATATCGGGGAACTGATTTTTGTATCGCTGATTATGGCTATACAATTTGCCGTGCCCCCTCTCATTTCAGGTCCATATGAAGGCATCCAGCTCACTTCTTTTTCTTCCATTACGCCGCTGTAGCATAAAATCTGCCCCATTGATAAAACACCCTGCCCGCCGAATCCGGCAATTATCATCTCTTCTTGCATAATTATTCTCCTTTCTCTGCTTTGGGTACTTTAATATCGCCGAGAGGATAAAACGGCAGCATATTTTCCTCCATCCATACATTTGAATCAACAGGATTCATTTTCCAATTGGAGGGACAGTTGGTAACGATCTCAACAAAGCTTAAACCTTTTTTTAATTCCTGGTATTTAAAGCCGTTCATAATGGCTTTTTTCGCCTTGCGGACGTTTACCGGATTATTAACGGCCGTGCGCGTGCAGTAATATACGCCGGGAAGTTGTGCTATAAGTTCCGTTATCTTAAGCGGATTGCCCATAATTTCAACGTCGCGTCCGTGAGGAGTTGTTGTAGATTTCATTCCAGGAAGAGTAGTGGGCGCCATCTGACCGCCGGTCATTCCGTAAATTCCGTTATTAATAAAAACGATCAAAATATTTTCACCGCGGTTGCACGTATGAATTGTCTCTCCGGTTCCTATTGCGGCCAAATCGCCGTCGCCCTGATAAGAAAAAACATATTTATCAGGCATAACCCTTTTTATTCCCGTAGCAGCGGCGGAAGCGCGTCCATGCGGTGCCTCAGTCATGTCTATGTTCATATAATTATACATAAAAACCGAACAGCCGACCGGGGCAACGCCTATAGTTTTATTCTGAATTCCAAGCTCGTCAATTACTTCTGCAATCAGTCTGTGAGCCACACCGTGACCGCAGCCTGGACAGTAATGCATTGTAGTATCTATTAAAGTTTCGGTTCTTTCAAAAACCAAATTGTCATTTGTACAAATGTTTTCTTCGGAAATAATTTCCGAAAAGTGCTGTTCTTCAATCATAGTCTTTTCATTCATACTGTTTCTCCCACAAATTTTTCTTCGAGCTTTAGTAGAATTTCTTCCGGAGTCGGGACAATTCCTCCCATTCTTCCGAGAAATTCCACAGGTATTTTTCCGTTTACAGCGAGACGAACATCTTCAACCATTTGACCGGCATTCATTTCAACAGTTAAAAATCCCTTAGCCTGATCTGCCAGTTTATTCAGTTCATCATAGGGATACGGATAGACAGTTATAGGCCTGAATACACCGACCTTAATTCCTTTCTCCCGTGCAAGCTGTGCGGCTTTATGGCAAATCCTTGCAACCAATCCGAAGGCAACGAGAATTATCTCAGCATCTTCGCAATCAAATTTTTCGAATCTGATCTCTTCTTTTTCAATGGCTCTGTATTTTTTCTGAAGATGAAGATTAACTTCCTGCATTTGATCCGGTTCGATATGAAGCGATGTAATAAAATTTCGTTCTCGAGTTTTTGGTTTGCCCACAGTAGCCCAATCCGGATCCTCGGTTGATCTTGGCAGCTGATCCGGAAGCTGTACTTTTTCCATCATTTGTCCGAGAGCGCCGTCGGTTAAAATCAGAACAGGATTACGCCATTTGAATGCCAGATCAAACCCCAGTTTTACATGATCAACCATCTCCTGAACCGTAGAAGGAGCCAATACGATTAATTTATAATCGCCATGACCGCCTCCCTTAACGGCCTGGAAATAATCTCCCTGGGACGGCTGTATGGTACCGAGTCCCGGACCTCCGCGTACAACGTTCACAAGAAGACACGGAAGTTCAGCGCAGGCGATGTATGAAATTCCTTCCTGCATAAGACTCATACCAGGTGAAGATGAAGAAGTCATGACTTTTTTTCCGGTTCCCGCAGCGCCGTAAATCATATTTATCGATGCGATTTCGCTTTCTGCCTGCAGGACCACCATTCCTGTTCTTTTTTGAGCATCTATTGTAAGATACTCAAGGATTTCAGATTGAGGAGTTATAGGATATCCGAAGTATCCGTCACATCCGGCAAGAATAGCGGCTTCCGCAAGAGCTTCATTTCCTTTCATTAATTTTAGTTCTTTCATGAGCTCACCGTTACAGTTATATCACCTGTTACATTTGAAATTGTTGCCACGCGCTCCTTTTTCTTTTCAGTTTTCCGGTACACTTTTATTATTCCATCCGGACAAACAAGTGCGCAATTTGTACAACCTGTACAATTATCCTCTATTTTTACAATATAGTGATAGCCCTTCGAATTAATTTTCCGTGATAATTCAAGGGAATCCTGCGGACAAGCCACTGCACACAGTTCACATCCCTTACATTTCTCGATATCAATTAAAATATCGCCTTTAACTTTTGCCATAATTTTACCTCACCTTATTAAACAAAAAAAGGTTACAGCAAATGCCATAACCTTTTAGGTATTCTTCTATTTTAATATTAATTATTTCCACCAAAATTCCGTTCATTAAATGTCCCGATAAAATAAAAAATAAAGAAACTTACGTGCCAACACGAACAATTACCAGAAAATTATTTTAACGCGTTAAATCAATTTATTCAAGGTTTTTTTGATGGATGAACTTTTCGATTCCCCGCCTAACCATCATATTTTCTATAATTGAGAATTAGAATTAAGGATTGAGAAAAATGGTCCTTGCCTTGAGTGCCGAAAAATAAGGAATTTTTATGGAACATCAATAGAGAAGAAAATTCAATTTGGGTCTGAAAGTTGGGTTATTATGGCCAAAAAATCTCTAAAACCGGTATAACTGTTATTTATCCATTTCAGCATGTTTATCGGCATGATACGAGCTTCTCACGAGGGGGGATGATTCCACTGCCCTTAAACCTAGCCCTAATCCATAATCCTTATAGAACTTGAATTCATCAAGAGTCACATATCTGTGAACCGGTAAATGATTTTTTGTGGGCTGGAGGTACTGTCCTATCGTCATTATATCGCAGCCGTGATTATAAATATCATTAATCAGTTCAATAACCTCTTCTTTAGTCTCACCAATCCCTACCATTATTCCGCTTTTTGTTCTCAGTTCTTTATCTTTGAACCAGCGGATCAATTCGAGACTGCGCTCATATTTTGCCTGCGGGCGGACACCGTGGTACAATCTCTTTACAGTTTCAAGATTGTGATTAAGAATATCCGGAGGATTCTGTAAAATTATATTAAATGCATCTTCCTCGCCCTTAAAATCAGGGATAAGAATTTCTATAGTTGTATCCTTCATACATTCGCGAATCAACCGGACAGTCTCTGAAAATATTGACGCACCGCCATCCTTCAATTCATCCCGGTCGACCGATGTAATGACAACATGCTTAAGGTTCAATGCTTCCACCGATTCGGCTACGCGTCTCGGTTCATCCAGATCAAGTTCGTTTGGAATTCCGACTTTGATATTGCAGAACCCGCAGCTTCGGGTACATGTATCACCCAGAATCATAAATGTAGCAGTTCTTCTGTTCCAGCATTCGGCAAGATTCGGACATTTTGCTTCCTCACACACCGTATTCAATTTTGATTTGCGCATCAGCTCGTGAACTTCTTTATAATTGTGCCCGGTTGGAAGACGTACTTTAAGCCATTCCGGCCGTTTGCCAAGCTCGGGTCTTTCTTTCTCTATAATTTCTGCAAATTTTTTCTGATGCTGATTGATCAAAATTTTCTCCTCAACTCTTAATAAGATTTTCCATCATCTTGCTCAGGTAAATCATAATAGTAGGAACATCCCCTTCACACAATTGCGGTATCAAAATTTTCCAGTGTTTCTTTAACAAACTTTAAGAATTTCCCTCCGAGCATTCCGTCAACTAACCGGTGATCATGGCTAAGAGACAAATACATCATCGGTTTGATGGCTATACTTTCCAATCCATTATTATCTACGACTACCGGCTTCTTTGTAACGGCACCGACACCAAGAATTCCGACTTCGGGCTGATTAATTATAGGGGTGCCGAATAATGATCCGAAGACGCCGTAATTTGTAATTGAGAAGGTTCCGTCAACGATATCCTCCATAACCAACTTTTTTGTCCTTGCTCTCAATCCTATATCCGCAATAGATTTTGCAAGTCCACGTATATTTTTTTCATCAGCGTTTTTAATATTAGGTACAATCAGACCGTTCGGCTCCACAGCCACGGCAATACCAAGATTGATATTCCGCTTCATCAGAATACTATTCCCGTCAACGGAAGAATTCATCAAAGGGAATTCCCTGAGTGCTTTAATAACCGCATAAGATATGAAAGGCATGTACGTAAGCTTGAACTCCTCTTTAGCCAGATAATAGTCACGGTTCTTTTCAATAAAATTGTGAACTATAGACATATCTACTTCCAGAACAGCGGTCACATGCACAGATGTATCACGGCTGTTCACCATATGAGTCATTATTCTCTGACGGATATTATCCATAGGTATCACTTCGCTGACCTGACCGGAAGAGGATTTTACAATTTCAGATTTAGCCGCGATATTTTGCTCGCCGCTTTGAATATTTGCTCCCGGGCTGGAAGCTTTACCGGCTTTTCTTTTCCCAACATATTTGAGAATATCGTTTTTTGTAACCCTTCCGCCGGTTCCGGTTCCTATAACCGTTTCCAGTTCACTCATAGAAATTCCTTCCACCCTGGCGATATTTAACACAAGAGGTGAGTAAAATATATTAGAATCCTCATTGGATATATTGGGGAGGGGGAATGTAGACTTATCTTTTTTCTTTTCCACACCGGCATCGGGAGAAATGACTGCTTCTTCAGCTTTTAATACCGATTTTTCTTTGGCAGTTCCGCCGGTAGTTGAAATTTTAGCAACAGCTACTCCAACGGGTACAATATCATTTACACTGAATAATATTTCTTTCATTATGCCGTCGACCGGAGACGGAACTTCGGTATCAACTTTATCTGTACTGATCTCAAGAATAATTTCATCGCGCGAGACCTTATCGCCTACGTTCTTATGCCACTTAAGGATGGTGCCTTCCATAATAGACTCACCCATTTTAGGCATTGGCACATCAATCAATTCACCTCCCACCTGTCTTGTAGAAGGAATTTCCTTTTTTATTTCAACTTCGGGTTCAGCGGCAGATTCTCCGTTGGTTTCGATTACTGCCACAACAGTTCCCACAACTACAGTCTCCTGCTCAAAAACTTTAATATCTGCCAATACTCCTTCTTCGGGAGAGGGAATTTCAGTATCAACTTTATCGGTGCTTATTTCATAAATAATCTCATCCTTGTGGACCTTCTCCCCTTTCTTTTTGTGCCATTTAATAATGGTGCCCTCAGTTATGCTTTCACCCATTTGAGGCATTATAATATTAACTCTCATTTAAGACTCCTAGAAAATTCTATTTCCGCTGCTATTAAACGAATCATCTGATCTATTTATTTGAAAGAGTACATCGATTACCTAACGGCAGAATCATTGATTATACTGTCAATACTTTAATAATTTTTTGACTTCATTATAAACTCTATCTCTGTTTGGAAGAATTGCATTCTCCAGAACCGGATGAAACGCAATCGGAGTATCGAGCGCTCCGATTCTTTTTACCGGACCGTCCAAGAATTCAAAACAGTTTTCAGTTACAAGAGCTGAAATCTCTGCACCGAAACCGGCCGTTAATGTATCCTCATGAATAATCATTGCCTTCCCTGTTTTCCTTACAGATTTATATATTGTATCCACATCGAGGGGCGCAATCGTTCTAATATCAACTAATTCAACCGAGAAACCTTCATCTTCTAACTTCTTAACAGCAAAGTTAGATTCATGAACCAGCGCACCCCATGTAATAATTGAAAGATCGTTCCCCTCTTTTACGATTTTTGCTTTGCCAAATGGAACCAGATAATCTGCATCGGGTTCGGGAGAAGTCGCATAGCTTTGTCTGTACAATCCTTTGTGCTCTAAAAACATTACAGGATCATTGATACGGAGCGCAGTTTTTAATAACCCTTTTGCATCGGCAGCATTTGACGGGTACGCAATAAGCAGGCCCGGTATGTGCGCGAAAAATCCTTCTATGTTTTGACTGTGATACAATCCGCCGTGTATGTACCCTCCTACAGCCACACGAGTTACTACGGGTGCTTCAAATAAATTATTTGAACGGTAGCGGAACATTGACATCTCATCTCGATACTGCATAAAAGCAGGCCAGATGTAGTCTCCAAATTGGATTTCAACACATGGTTTTAATCCGGTTAATGCCATACCAATAGCCGCGCCTACGATGCTCGCTTCCGCAAGTGGAGAATTAAATACACGGTCATTTCCAAAAGCAGTTGATAATCCTTTTGTTGCAGTAAAGACCCCGCCTTTTCCATCGGCTACATCCTCGCCGAATACATAAATTTTATCACTGCGTTCCATCTCCTCGCGCAACGCGTGGTTAATCGCGTCAACAAGAACTATCGGTTTTCCTTCATGTGTAAGTTTTTCATATTCGAGTCTGTCCCGCTTTCCGGATTCATCAAGGACATAGCGGACTGCAGTGTCTGCCGACGGGTCATCCTGCTTTAATGCCCAATCAGCTGCTTCGGTAATGTGATTTGTAATTTCTTTTTTGAATTCGGTATACGATAATTCTGTAAGCACATCATTCTTGATCAAGTAGTTTGAAAAGAGTATGATGGGATCCTTCTTCAAGTCTTCTTTTAATGATTCATCCGGTCTATATTTTTTCTGATCGTCAGACGATGAATGAGAAAATAATCTTACAACGTGCGCCTCAATTAAAACCGGACCTTTTCCTTGGCGCGCATATTTAAACGCGGTTTGAGCGGCAGCATGTGATTTTAAGAAATCCGTTCCATCAACATCCATCCGTAAAAGATTTTCATAACCTTTCATCATCTCAACAATCGAAGCATTTTTTCCACCGCTTTGCTCCTGTACCGGGACCGAAATGGCCCATTTATTATTTTCTATAACAAAAACAACAGGCAGTTTTTCACGGCTTGCCCAGTTAACGGCTTCATGAAATTCTCCCTGAGAGGTCGTTCCCTCTCCGCTGCTAACATAAACTACTCCGTTAATTCCCCTTCTCTTCATGGAGAGTGCGGCACCGACAGCCTGTAAAAATTGCGTTCCCGTTGGACTAGATTGAGTTGGTACATTTCCTTCTTTTGATGACCAGTGACATGCCATCTGTCTTCCGCCGGTCATCGGGTCATCGGCTTTACCTAAAAATCCTAAAAAAATATCTTCGGGTTTAACACCGAGCGAAATAGTATAACACATATCGCGGTAATATGGGAATCCCCAATCCACCCCCACATTCATTGCAAGACCGCAAGCAACCTGAATTGCCTCATGACCGGCACCGGATATATGAAATGTTGCCTTGCCCTGTTTTATCAAAGTCATCACTTTGTTATCAATTGTCCGGCTTATGCTCATAATTCTCAGAGCATTCATCAGTTCTTTTTTAGTTAATCCGCCGAATGAGTCGATCTTGCCGGTCGGAGTGGACCCGTTGCTTTTATCGATTGCCGTTTCAATTTTTTCTTTTGCCATTTACTTTTCCTTTGTGATTTCTTTGTGTCTTATTAGCTCAGTGCCAAAACCGAAATTTGAGCCGCCAAGTCACAGAGGAATGGTTAAAGATTTTTCTAATAAAATATTTTTCTCTTTTATGGAATGCGCACCATATCCAAACACTTCAGAAAAATTTTCAATCAATTTCGCTTTAACCCCGCCTAAATTAATTTCTCTGCCAAGTTCATGTTGAAGCGATGTTACACCTTTACCTTTTATACCGCAAGGAATAATACCGTTGAAATATGAAAGATCGGTATTAACATTAAGCGCAAATCCGTGCATTGTAATCCACCTGCTTACCTTGATTCCGATTGCCGCAATTTTTCTATCGCCGAACCAAACTCCGGTGAACTTAGAATTTCGTTCAGTCTTTAAGCCATATTCAGCGCATGTACGGATTATTATTTCTTCCAGCCCGCGCAAGTATAAATGGGTGTCTTCTTTCCAATGGCTTAGATTTATTATCGGATAACCAACAATCTGTCCAGGTCCATGATAAGTAATATCACCGCCACGGTCAATGTCATAAACACTAACACCGCGTTCTTTAAGTTGTTCCTCCGAACTGACTAAATTTTCTTTATCGGCGACTTTGCCGAGAGTAAAAGTGTGCGGATGCTCAAGCAGGAAGAGCGTATCGTCAATTTCGTTTCGACGACGAAGCTCGAAAATTTCTTTCTGAAGATCCCAAGCATATTTATAATCTATCATGCCGAGATCGCAGTAATCAAAGGTTCTATATATGGATTGATTCGCCATAGGCATTTGCCGCAGCTTCCATTATTGATTCGGATAAAGTCGGATGCGCATGGACAGTCTTTACAATAGATTCATATGTCGCTTCCATTGATTTAGCGAGTGTGAGTTCGGCGATCAGCTCTGTCGCTTCAGGACCGATAATGTGGGCTCCGAGAAGTTCGCCGTACTTCGCATCAAAAATTAATTTTACAAATCCGTCACGCTCTCCGGCAGCGAATGCTTTTCCGCTTGCCATGAATGGGAATTTACCAATCTTCAGTTCATAGCCTGCTTCGCGCGCCTTGGCCTCAGTCATTCCCACGCTGGCAACCTGTGGTATGCAGTATGTACATCCCGGTATATTATCATAATTAACAGGGTGAGGATTCAATCCTTTAATATATTCCACGCAGTTAATTCCCTCAGAAGAAGCAACATGCGCAAGCCAAGGAGGACCTATCACATCTCCGATGGCAAAAATACCTTCCACATTTGTCTTATAGGTTTTTTTATCAACCTTGATGTGATTCTTGTAAAGTTCCACGCCCAATTCTTCCAGTCCGAAACCCTCAACATTGCCTGTTACTCCGATAGCGCTTAAAACTTTTTCGGCCTTCAGTTCAATTTTTTTTCCGTCTTTTTCTATATAGACTGTAACTTCATCCCTGCTTAATTCAGCTTTCTCAACTTTAGAGGAAGTATGCACTTCAATTCCTCTTTTCTTAAAATTTTTTAAAAGGGTTTCGGAGACTTCTCTATCCTCAACCGGAAGAATCTGATCCAGCATCTCCACAACAGTAACTTTTGTCCCGAGCACAGAATAAAAATATGCGAATTCAATGCCGATTGCACCGGCTCCAATCACTATTAAGTCTTTTGGTTGAGACGGAAGATTCATCGCTTCAGTAGATGTTATAATATTTTTATAGTCGACAGGAATTTCAGAAACGGATTTTGGTCTTGCCCCGGTGGCAATTATTATTTTTGTCGCCTGAATTGAATCAATTTCTTTTCCATTTTTATCTAAAATATCAATCCGGTTTTTAGAAGAAAACCTTCCAAACCCGCGGATTCTCTCTATTTTATTTTTCTTTATTAACAGTTCAACATTTTTTGTAATCCTATCAGAAATATCTCTGCTTCGCTTTATAATTTTATTAAAGTCAAAACTTAAACCGTCCACCTTAATACCAAAGTCCGACGAGTGATTCTTCATCAGGTCAAAAATTTCAGCGTTTTTAAGAAGCGATTTGGTTGGAATACAGCCCCAATTAAGGCATATCCCGCCCAGATTGTCTTTATCTATCACAACCGTCTTAAAACCCAGCTGTGAGGCCCTAATGGCCGCCACATAACCCCCTGGACCGCCTCCTAAAACCGCTATATCATAGGATTTAATCATCTGCTTCGCCTTCTGGAATGGAATTAAATGAGCTCAAATATAAATAAGAGTGAAACTAAATCAAACAATATGTCTTTATACCAAACAATATCTGCGACTATTATGTTCAATAAAATTCTATATAAATTCTTCACTAGAAATGAACAACGGACATCAATAATCTGAACTCGGAATAATTTCTCCAGAATTCAATTTTACGCATTTAATTATACTTAGTTAAAGGGTAGAATTTTTTAAATGGAATATTTTAAGAAAATACGATTAGCAAAACGCCCGCAAACATAACAGCGGCGCCAACCAATCGCTGCCGAAGATTGGGCTCCTTCAAAAAAACACTTCCCAGAACTACAGAGATGAGAGCAGACATTCTCTTCATGGCGATAACATAAGCGGCAAGTGTTAAAGAGAGGGCAGTCATATGGAAAATGTATGATCCAACGGTAAATCCGCTAATTATCAAAAGATATTTTTTATCATTTGGAATTGATTTGATTTCAAACTTCTTTGTCGTCTTGACCAGAAAAGAAATAGTTGTAAAGATCAGGATATTAGTTACTGCCATATGCTGCCAGGTGGATGAATTCTGAATTGCAATTTTATCAAAGTTGGCCGATACGCTCCAGAGAAAAGCAACAATTAACATATACCTTGTACCCTTATCTTTAACCAGCGAATTAAACGGCGCGAAAATATTTCTCTGTTTGAGATCAAGATTCAGCATATACGATCCGACAACACCTGTTAATATACCTATCAGTCCCATCATATTGGGAAACTCGTCAAGTATGAACGGACTTGAAATAAGGAGAAATATCGGCGTAAAACTCAGCATGGGCATAACACTCGAAATATCACTCTTTGATATAGAACGCATGTACAGAATATTTGCGGCAACATTAATAAGACTTGAACCAATTGTTCCGATCCAGAATAATGTATTGAATTTCAGATCGATGAAAAAAAGCAGAGGTGTAAAGAATATGACCGGCAGAAAATTATTGGCCCAGGATATAACAAATGAATCGTGTTGTCTGGATGCTTTTTTAATAAATACGCTTCGGATTCCTTCGGAAACCGGATTAAGAGAAGCGAACAATACCCACATTTAATTGAATCCCAAATTGTTAATAAATTATTTCCCTATACTATCCAGCAGCATAAAAACTTTCTCTTTTCCCTTCAGCTGGGGAGTAAGATTCTTATCCTTGTATTCGCACAATTTAAGAAGCGGGCATGCCGCGCAATTAGGATTCGACGGCTTGCAAATTTCCCGGCCCAGCCGAATTAAATTTGTATGGAATGAATGCGCCACCCCGTCAGGAAATTTTTCATTCAAAGAATAATAAGTTTTATCAGGAGTTTTTTCAGAGACAATTCCTACCCTGTTTACCGTTCTGTGAACATGAGTATCTACCGGACACACATTTCTGTTCATTGCAAAGAGCAGAACGCAACTTGCTGTTTTAACACCAACACCTTTATAATTTATCAATTGTTCGATGGCGGAATGGTCGTCAAGTCCTGTTATAAAATCCAGCGAGAGCGGTCCCCTTTTTCTTAGTTCGCCTATCAGATTTTTAATCGCAGCTGATTTCTGATTTGCCAGTCCGGCAATGCGAATGATCTTTGCAAGCTCGGTTCTCTTAACCGAATTAAGATCGATCCATGATTTGTACCTGTCTTTGAGATTTTGAAATGCTTTATATGAATTGTTGTCGTTTGTGTTCTGAGAGAGAATTGTCGCGATCAATAGATCAAGCGGATCGGGTAATTTCTTGCTTCTCATCGGTATGCCGAATTTTTTAATCAGCAACTGATTGACTTTCTGTATTAGAGCCGGTCTGTTTTTCATTAATTTGATTTTTTTGGTGGCAAAAGTTATTAAATTTCCATTTGAATTTAGCAATCATTTAATTCTAAATTTATCCGCCTCAGGCGGATTCGCAATTCTCAATTAACAGGTGATTTATGCCAACACTCATGGTCAGCATCTCCGGGATACGGGGACTAATTGGCGACGGACTCGATCCTGAAGTTTTAGTCAAATACACTTCCGCCTATGCCGATTTCTGCGGTAAAGGAAAAATTATTCTCGGAAGCGATGGAAGGATTACAGGTGATATGGCACGGCATGTCGTTCTGGGTACACTTATGGCCAAGGGTAATGATGTGATCGATCTCGGCATTTGTCCTACTCCCACAGTTTTATTCAATATCAAGAAACATAAAGCCGCGGGGGGAATACAGATTTCGGCAAGCCATAATCCGAATCAATGGAACGCATTAAAACTGCTTAACCGCAACGGCGAGTTTATGACACCGGAAGAGAATATTAAAATGTTAAAACTCCTGGAGACTTCCAATAAAAATTATGCTGAATGGAACCGTCTCGGTAAAATTACCGAGTATAAAAAAGGTGTTGATGAACATATAGAAGCAGTCCTGAAACTTGAGAATATTAATGTTTCAAAGCTCAGGAGAAGGAAATTCAAAGTATTGCTGGATTGCGTGAATGGTGCGGGTTCCTACTCAATGCCTAAACTCCTGGATAAACTCGGGTGTAATGTTATTCAGATTAATTGCGAGAGGACCGGAATTTTTCCCCGTCTGCCGGAACCGATCCCTGAAAATTTAACAGCAACAATGCGGGCAGTGAAAAAACATAAAGCCGATATCGGAATTGTTGTGGACCCGGATGTTGACCGTCTTGTTATGATAACGGAAAAAGGTGAACCGTTCGGTGAGGAAAATACAATCACGCAGGCGGTTAAATTTTATCTTTCGAGAAAGAGGGGCAATGTAGTAGTAAATCTCTCTACCACCCGAGCCGTTGATGATGTGGCTTCGGAATTTGATTGTAAGGTTTTCCGTGCCCCTGTAGGCGAGGCGAATGTTGTAAAAAAAATGAAAGAGGTAAAAGCCGTAATCGGAGGGGAAGGAAGCGGCGGTGTGATTGTCCCTAAAGTTGTTTTCGGGAGAGACGCGCTTACGGGAACCGTTATTATGCTTCAGCATCTTTTGGAATTCAGCGGAAAGATGAGTAAAATGAAAAAATCCCTTCCGCAGTATTTTATCGTTAAGAAAAAAATTGAACTCGGTACAAAGGATCCGGATAAAGTTCTTAAGTCTCTAATTGAAAAATACAGATCAGATAGAATTAATCTGGAGGATGGTTTACGAATCGATTTTGATGATCACTGGGTTCACCTCCGTAAATCCAATACCGAGCCCATCATACGATGCATCGTTGAAGCTAAAAATAAAAAAAATGCAGAGAGTTTTGCAGAGAAATATGTTAATGAAATTATGAAACTTTAATTTTCAGCATGCTTCTGAAGTAGATAGCGTGAAAATCGACCTGTCAGAATTATTTTTTAAAACATACCGTTTTCATTCACAGCATCTGCCGGAACAGGCTGAGCCAAATCCCATAACTCCGCTATTTTATCATTTTCAAATCTGAAAATGTGAACGAGCGCCGCGCCTGGGTCCTCTCCATTCATTTTAACGTGAGAATGAACAGCTACCATATTCGACTCTTGTATAACGAGTTTAATATCAAGAGTTAATTCCGGATTCTTCCTGGCATTATCATCCATCGCTGTAATAATAGATTCTGCATCACCTTTGAAGAAAACATTATGATGTTTTATATCAGCAGCCGCATACAGGTCAAAAGCGTGATGAGCTTTTCCTTTTGCCGTGAGCATTAGAAAGTTCCGTGCGATATCTTTATGCGATTCCATTTCAGACCCTCCGCTTATTAGGATGATTTTTCAAAACAATTGAACATCAGTTCACTCCGAATTTATCTCTGCAACTGCCAAAGTATCCACCCCGGAACATATCCTGTAAGTCCATTTCAATACTTCCACCGTAGGCGAGTTTCTCACAAAGTATTTTTGTTTCATTTTTAGTGTCGGGTTCCAGTTTGATGTACATATTATTTCCATAATTTAATTTGAAACCCATCGATTCAGGAGCGTCGGTACCCATCAGGACGTGCCCGGCCGTGAACTGAAGTTCTATATGCACCGCCAGATTAGGATCCTCATGCGCAAATGGAGGCTGCCCTTCCATAGGGACTTCCGAGAATCTTGTTAACCCGCTTGTAAACTCCCCTCCGAAAACTTTTTTATTAAAATTAAACGCATCTTCAGCCAGTCTGGCGAAATTAAGATATGTGCCGCTTCTTGAAATGATATTTTCCTTTCTAAGCTTCTTTTAATTTTTTGATATCAAGTTTATTCATCTTCATAAAGGCAGCTGTAACACGATTAGATTTTTCCGGTTCCTTCATCAGTTCACTCAGTATAGATGGAACTATCTGCCACGATACTGAAAATTTGTCCTTAAGCCAGCCACACTGGCCCTCTTCCCCGCCCTCAATAAGTTTTCCCCAGTAATAATCTATTTCGTTCTGATCCTCACAACTGATTGTGAGAGACAGAGCCTCATTAAAAGAAACACCATGAATCTGATGGCTGTCCATAGCGATAAACTTCTGACCAAGCAGCGTAAACCGGCTGTGAACAACCTTCCCTTTAAGGGGTTCTTCCATATCAGGATATCTATAGATGTTGCTGATGGAAGAGTTCTTCATTACCGATATGTAATAGTGAATGGCTTCCTCTGCTCTGCCGAAAAGTTTGCCTGCGAACATCAGCGCCGGAGTGATTTTTTGTCCCAGTTCGGTGATCCTTCCTAAAGTTAGCTGCCAGGAGACTCCGTATCTGTCCTCCACCCATCCGTACAATTTGCTCCAGTCGTACTTATCAAGAGGCATCATTACCTTTCCCTTCTCCGAGAGTTTATTCCACGCGCCGACTAATTCATCTTTTGTCTCGCAAATGGTATAAAATGAAATTGAAGGATTGATCTGAAAATATGGACCACCGTTCAAACATATAAATTTTTGTCCGTTTATAACAAGAGTGATAACTAGGGAATTTTTACCCAGTATTTCACTTTCGCCGAACACAGAGCAGTAGAATTGAGAAGCCTCTTCAGCCTGATTGTCAAACCAAATACAGGGATAAATTTTATTTAGTGTCATATTGATTGATAATCCTCAACATATTTTTTAAAATTGTTCAGAACGGACTGCCACCCGGCTCTTTGAACTTCAGCTGAATTTTCCTTCTCCGGTTCGAACAGTTGGGTTACTTTAGTATTTCCACCGATAATTTCAAAAATGTTTGTGACTTTTCTACCGTCGCCTAAGACATAAGATATAATTCTATTGGTGATTATATTATTATATGTACCGGAGAAATCGAATCCGAAACTTCCATCTTTTGCTTCCATTCTGTAGAGAAAATTTCCTCCCGGTCTAAAATCAATCTCAACCCGGGTAGTATGCCAATCATCGGAGGCCTGGTTCCATCTTATAATATGTTTAGAGTTTGTCCAGAAATCCCATACGGTATTTATATCTTGTTGAATCAGCGCTTCAACTTTTACCGCATTATTGTTTACCATTGTAAAATCCCTCTCTATTTGAATGATGAGTAAAGGGTATTTGGATGGTGAATGAACAATAAAAATGAGGTTATAGTTTCAGAATTCCGGTTACCAGATGAGCGGGTACAGTCTGCCAGACTCCCCAAATTAATTATTTTATTATCCGGAGATTGGATGTGAAATAAATTACGCCACCATCTACCGGATGCATTTGGGGATTTATATCCACTTTATCCGGATAACCGTACTCAGGATCGTAGGTAACAATTAATGAATCACCATTTGGATTTTGTATAATTCCGAATAGTGAATTAACTGACATATACAATTTTGACCCCGGATATGGTATTATTGAATTATCAGATATCCTTATTACGGAGTAAACAGTATCTGCTCTTACGGTGATCTTCATCTTCTGACCGCCGTCAATGCAAAAACAAAAGCGGACCTGATCAATGGTATAGTCGTGAATATTATTAGAAAGCCATTTACTATTTGGGCCGGATGGCAATGGAAGGCTGTTTGGTTCTTCACAACCTGTGCAAATAAAAAATAAAATAACTAATGTTAATAAGCTTCTCATATTTCATTCTGTATATAACTTAAAATTTTTTTAGACTAAACCTGCTACACCGGATACTTGCTACTCGAATTACAATTACGCCCTTTCTAATGCATTCTGCTTCTCTTAGCAAAATAACTTATTAACGCTTTATCGAACTGCTGACTTGTATCTATAAGATTATACTCAATTCCAAAGTTAAGACACTCACTTTTCAATTTTTGCAGATACTCATTCATCGCCTCCTGGTATGCTCTCTGAATCTGACGCGGCTGAGTGGTTAACTGTTCACCGGTTTCAATATCGACAAAAATAGAGTCACGGTCGAATCCGAAATTTTTCTCGATCGGATCCAGAATCTGGAAAACGATCACTTCATTTTTTTTATAGTGAAGATGCTTGAGAGCCGTAATTATGGAATTAACATCGTCAAAAAAATCCGAAATAATGATCGTTAACCCCCTCTTCTTGATTTTGTCGGCCACTGAATCGAGACATTTGGCTGTTTCCGTTGCCAATCCGGAATCAACATTTTCCAGCGTTGACAATATAGTCTTAAGATAAACCCGGCTTGATTTTGGGGGAAGCATTGAATGGATTTTATCAGAATAAACGGTGAGCCCGACAGAATCCTGCTGATCCATCATAACATAAGCTAAAGAGGCTGCTAATGTCTTAGCGTATTCCAGTTTAGTGATAAGGGATGTATGCTTATAATTCATCGATTTGCTGACATCAATGAAAATGTTGCATATAAGATTTGTTTCCTCTTCATACTGTTTGATAAAATATTTTTCGCTCTTCGCGAAGACTTTCCAGTCAACATTCTTGAGCGCATCACCCTGCATATAAGGACGGTGCTCGCTGAATTCGACGCTGAAACCATGGTACGGACTGCGGTGCAAGCCAACTTTAAAACCCTCGACAACCATACGGGCGCGGAGTTCTAAAGTTTTCAGTTTGGAGATTACAACGGGATCTAAAAATTTTTTGTAATCTTCTTTTTTTACAGACACTATTTTGACGCCGTTCTATTTTGAAGAATTTCTTCCGGGGTTTTACCCAGATTGCCCAATTCTATTTTTGCCTGAGATGCAAGTTCGTGATTCGGATATTCCTTAAGAAAAGTCTCATACGATTTACGGGCATCATCAATCTTCTTAAGTTCATTGGCCTCAATAAAAGCAGCCATGAACAGAGCTTTGGAGGATTTTTCGTTTTTAGGGAATTCTTCGTATAATTTATGATAATAGCCAATAGCTTTTTTTAGCGATTCTTCATTAGAAATATTGGGAATCTGATACATATGATACATTGCGGCTATAGCAAAGTAGCTTTCAGCGGCATTATCACTCGAAGAATAATCATCAATTATTTTCTGATAATCCTTAAGCGCCTCGGAGTAATTTTTCGCGTTGGCTTTCGCGTTTGCCGATTCTAGCAGTTCTTTATCTTTGTTCGAATTGCAGGCAGAAAATAAGAGCAGAGAAAGAGTTAAAAGGGTTGCAGCTTTTTTCATTGGGTTCCTTCTGAATTTTTGATTTCCATGGCGGCAAATATACGATCTTATCTGAATGTTTGGAAAGGTAATTCGTTATCCAAAAGCAAAAAATATAAATTTTGGAAAATCATGACTTTTTAATGAATGATGAAATCTAAATTTAATCTTTAATTTGGCCGGACCATTATACAATTTTTCTTCCAAGCGCCGCAATGCTCTTCTGAATCCTGACCGTTTTTTCAATTGTTCCTTCATCAATTTTTTTTCCGCGCCGGAAAAATCTATGATTCTCATTCTGATCCGGAGGAGTCAGATCAGGCATTATTACGTCTGCTCCGGAATATAAGCCCGTCCCCCCGTAAACCTCATCCAAGCTATCCGGTTCCGCAGAAATAGAAATGTGAGTATTCTTCATTACCAGTCTTGCCGCGGCGATTGTTTTCTGCAGCAATTCCGGATCCCCGGATGTCTTCTTTTGGTAGGGTGTGTTAAGTGAGGGAATGAATTGTCCGATGGTTATTACATCCGTTTTTAATTCGTCGAATAAAAGAATATCATCGGCAATATCTTCAATAGTCTGAAGCGGCAGACCTACAATGTTTCCTGAACCGATCTGATATCCTATCGTTTTTAAAAATCTTAATTGCGAAATTCTGTCAGCTAATTTCCCGCCTGCGTGGTACTCCGCATAGTGATTCGGGTTTGCAGTTTTGTGTTTCAGAATATACCGATCGGCGCCGGCAATTTTCCAGGTCCTGTATTCATCAAATCTTCTCTCCCCGAGACTTAATGTGAGATTTACTTTGGTAAGCTGTTTGATTTGAAAAATTATATAGGCAATTATATCTGTATCAAAAAAATGATCTTCCCCGGACTGAAGAATAATTTTCCCTATGCCTAAATTGGAAATAGTCTGAGCCGTATGGATTATTTCGTCAGGACTCATCCTGTATCGGGCAAGTTTGTAGTTATCCTCCCGGTATGAACAATAAAGACAATTTTGATTACAGTAATTTGAAAATTTTACTATACCTCTGATCTCAATACCATCGCCACAATCTGCAAGGCGTAATTCATCGGCACGAGCAAAAAATTTTTCCTTATCTTTTCGGCCGTTGAGATTAAGAAGAAAAATAATTTCCTCCTTACTTAATTTATCCTTATTGAGAAGTTCATCAAGTATCATTCATTTATTCTTTATGAATGCAGAGACAATAATTCACTCGACAGAATTATCAAATTCTTGGCGGTTAAAAATCCTGCAGTGAATATTGATTTTATTATTCCAGCCGGAAACAGGCTGATTGTCAATAGAAGTAGCGCAACTTGTATACCATAACAGAATTGGCCCTAATGGGCATTATTCTGGACTATGGTGGGAAGATGCAGGTAGGTTTTTCTTAAAATAGAGAATAAAAAGGGGTCAATAATAATTTACTAACCAAAGTCTTTGGTTTTGATCCTACAAAACTGCGTTTTCCTGAATTTCAATGTATCCCCGAGTGGCATTCAGAACCGACTTTACACCGTACGGAATGGTAATATTATCTTTAATATGGCCATGTTTGATATTATAAAGTACCGGCAGTTTCAACTTTTTGAAATACGCGTCAATAACTTCATTAAGAGTAAAGGATTTTTTGGTAGGATCCTGTTCAACGCAGTCTACAAAACGGCCAAGTATAACGCCGGTAATCTGTTTAAACACTTTAGCGAGTCTAAGCTGGTTAAGCATTCTGTCTATTCTGTAAGGTACTTCATTTATGTCTTCGAGGAGGAGTATAGAACCTTTTAAGTTAGGAAGATACTCTGTGCCCAGTAAAGAACTTAATAAAGTTAAATTACCTCCAAGAATCCTTCCTACAGCCCTGCCTTTGTTCAAAAGATAAAATTTTTCATTTTTCGGATTTTGCAGTCTTCCTACTTTTTTATTGGAAGTAATTGTCCTCCAGAATACTTCCTCTGTGAACGCACTCACCTCAGCATGAAAATCCACCGCTACCATCGGTCCGGCAAAAGTAATTAATCCGGTCTTGGTAAAAAAAGCAAGTTGTAATGCGTTAATATCGCTGTAGCCGACAAAGATTTTCGGATTGTTTCTAATCAATTTGTAATCAATTTTATCAAGTAGTCTTCCGGATCCGTACCCGCCCCTTATGGAAAATATCGCCCGTATATTTTTGTTTTTAAACATTTCATGAAGATCATTCAATCTCATTTCATCGGAACCGGCAAGATATCCCTCCTGAAGACCGACATTTTTGCCGACTTCAACACGGTAACCCAGTTTTTCAAGATAAGTTACGCCGCTGTTAATTTTTGTGAGATCTTCTGGAGATGATGCCGGAGAAATAATTCCAATTGTTTCACCCGGTTTGAGTCTTGCAGGTTTGATTATTCCCATTAGCGATATTTTCCGTGATCGAATTGTGGTTAAATATAGTGAATCGGTATATTCAATGCAAAATTTAAGTTGAAATTAGAATCAATTTGAAGTAAAAAATGTTGCGAACGGTCGCTTTGTTTCATAAATCACGGCCGGAAAGTCCGAATTTAGACCAGAAAATGACTTTTATCGATAAAGTATTTTGCCAATTATACCCCTTTTACAAGATCCGGCCTGCCCCATTCCCTGAATTTGCCGCCGATAAACTCTATTATTTTCGACTGTTCTTCAGCACCGTTTCCCTCAATATAGATTGGTTCCCCGAACGCGATGTGTACCGGCTTTGATGGATTAATTTTGCCAAGTTCTTTTATATACTTTCCGTTCGCCCACGCGTCCGTTATAAGCGCAATAGGAATCACGGGAACATTATTTCTCTTGGCAAGTTTATTCCCCAGTGAATTAAACAGCGCAGCGTCCAATACCATCGCCCGTGTCCTCTGCGGAAAAATTATTATGGATTTTCCAGCTTGAAGCCTCTTACTTCCCTCCTCCAAGACTATTTTTAAATCCTCTCTTGGATTTTCTCGTCCCACTAAAATAGGATCTCTGGCAAGAGCAATCGGTCCGAACAATGGATATCTGCTCAACTCTTCTTTAATCACATAAACAACAGATTTGAGGGGTCTTATTATCGAAGGAAGAATCATTGTCTCCATCGTAGTCATATGATTCGACACAAAAACAACAGGTCCGTCAGCTTTCCGCAGATTGTTCATTCCGTAAAAGTGCATTTTGATTCCCGCACGTTCCAGACTCTCTCTTGTATCCACCGATGAATCGTACCATTTAAAAGAATCATATATACCCTTTTTTGCGTACCGGTTAGAATAGATTAAAATTCTAAGCATATTACGGAAAAAATAGAGGGAGGGAAATATTTTCTTTCTTTGTTTGGAAGAATCGGTAATATATTCGTCATTAGCTGAAACTCGATTAAGGAAAGCATTTTCTTCTTTCATATTAGCCATTATTTTTTGCATGAAATTACGAAATGGAAAAAATCAATCCAAGATTTTTATGAAATTAATAGTTTGGGGAGAAAGGAATTTAGAATATTGATTTGAGAATTGAGAATGTGAAAAATTTGTGACCCCAACGAGATTCTCCCATTGGGATGCCTTCGGCAGAACTCGTATTGACGCCGTGAAAGGGCGTTATCCTGAAAAATTGAATTAATTGCCGG
>PGYS01000134.1 GCA_002839795.1 Ignavibacteriae bacterium HGW-Ignavibacteriae-3
TGGCATTATGCCCGCCGAACCCGAAAGTATTACTGATTGCGTAATTAATCTCTTTTTTAGCAGCCACTTTAGGAGTATAATTTAGATCCATTCCCTCGTCTGCCACTTCATGATTTATAGTTGGCGGTATGGCGCTGTTTTGAATAGCCAGTATTGTGGCAATTGCCTCAATAGCACCGGCCGCACCCAGTAAATGTCCCGTCATGGATTTTGTTGAACTTACAGCAAGTTTGTATGCGTGTTCACCGAACACAGTTTTAATTGCCTGTGTTTCATTAAGGTCATTTAATTCTGTAGACGTTCCATGAGCATTTATATAATCCACTTTATTAAATTCAACGCCGGCATCTCTCAAACATTCTTTCATGGACCGCACAGCTCCTTCTCCTCCCGGAGGCGGCGCTGTTACATGAAATGCGTCAGCGGTCAATCCCACTCCTACAATTTCTGCGTAAATATGGGCACCACGATTCAGAGCGTGCTGCAATTCCTCCAGTATTAGGGTACCTGAACCTTCACCCATAACAAAACCGTTCCTGTCTTTATCGAAAGGTCTGGAGGCTTCAAGAAACCTGTCATTCCAAGTGGAAAGTGCGCGGGCTGAATTGAATCCTCCAATTGACATAGGAGTGATAGCCGCTTCAGATCCCCCGGAAAAAATGATATCGGCAGAATCTCTCTGAATGAGCATGAATGCATCTGCAATTGCATGGGATGAGGTAGCGCATGCGGAAACAGTTGCATAGTTAGGTCCTTTCAGGCCGTAACGTATTGAAATTTGGCCTGCGGCTATATCCGGAATCATCTTCGGAACGAAAAACGGACTTATTCTTTTCGCGCCGCCGTTCATATAAGCCGTATGCTCTTCTTCCCAGGTAACCATACCGCCGATTCCGCTGCCAAAAACCACACCAGCCCTTTCAAGATTAAGGGCGGATAAATCTAATTTTGAATCCTCGCATGCCATTACCGATGTCGCAAGGGCATAATGAGTGAAAGGATCCATTCTTCTTAACTCTTTTTTATCTATGTAAAGAAGAGGATCAAAATTTTTCAATTCACAGGCAAAATGAGTATTAAAAGAAGATGCGTCAAATTTTGTAATTGATCCGGCACCATTCCTACCACTAATCAAACCTTCCCAATATTCCTGTACATTATTACCGATTGGGGTTAACGCGCCAATTCCGGTTACAACTACTCTTCTTTTACTCATAGAACTTTCCTTTTTGTTGAAGGATTACAGATTCGAAAATCGGCCATGGAAAGCCATGGCCGGTAAACAAATTCTATTTTCCTAATTTTTCCTTCAGATATTTGGTTGCATCGCCAACAGTAGAAATCTTTTCTGCGTCTTCATCCGGAATGGATATGTCAAATGCTGACTCAAAACCCATTACAAGTTCTACAATGTCAAGAGAGTCTGCACCAAGATCATTAGTAAATGAAGCTGTTGGTGTGATCTGTGATTCTTCTACACCAAGTTTATCCATTACGATTTCTTTTACTTTTGCTTCGACGTCCATTTCTGCTCCTCTTTAGTGATTGAAATGATTATTAACTTACTGAAAAATTGGTATTATTTTATTTGAATCAGAAATCTATTTGCCTGAAAGCGTCACATCACCATTCCGCCGTCCACAGTTAAAACCTGCCCGGTAATATAATCTGAATCTGCGGAAGATAAAAACAAAACTGCTTTTGCAACATCCTCAGGTTTTCCGAGACGCTTTAACGGTACATTTGCTAGAATCGCTTCCTTCTGTTGTTCATTCAGCTTGTCTGTCATATCCGTTTCGATAAAACCCGGGGCTACAGCGTTCACGTTAATATTTCTGGATGACAATTCCTTGGCGTTCGATTTCGTAAACCCAATTACTCCCGCTTTGGACGCCACATAATTTGCCTGCCCCGCATTCCCGATAATTCCTACAACGGAGCTTATATTAATGATTTTACCGAAGCGCTGACCAAGCATCGGTTTAAGGATGGCTTTAGTATAATTAAAAACACTTTTTAAATTTGAGTTTATTACAGAATCAAAATCGGATTCAGACATTCTTAAAAGTAACGTATCCTTTGTAATCCCGGCATTATTAACCAGAATATCGACGCCGCCTAATTTGTCCAATGCGTATTTAACGGTTTCTTCGGCAGCCGAAAAGGAAGAGGCATCCGCTTTGAATCCTAAAACTTTAACAGTTTCGGTAGATAGTTCTTTTTCTAAATTTTTTGCGGAATCTTCAGAACTGAAATAGGTAAAAACAACGCTGCATCCGTTGTTCGCAAGCTCTGATACAATTGCACGTCCAATGCCGCGTGTTCCGCCTGTTACAATAGCTCTCTTATTAAGCAGCTTCAATATTTGTCTCTTCGTTATGTGAATTACTCAAAAACTCAGTTTTATAATTTAATAATTCCTGAAACCCGGATTCGCCCAGAAGGTGTCTGAGCTCATTTTTTGTACAATCGAAAATTGTTGAATTCTGATTCTCTGATTTATTGCAGTAATGCATCCTAACAAGGTGTTCATCATCGAAAGTAATGGCACCCTCAAAAATTACAAGCGGGAATAATATACAATATAGAGGTTTATATTTCCACTTGTATTCATTTTCCAGAACAGCCATCTTTTGAAGAGTACAAAATCCCTGTTTATCAAGGAAAACGCATTTCCCATTATAAACTTCAGTTCCAACGGCAATCCCGCTGGGGAAATCAGTATCCACCTCAGGCGCCTCGAACCACTTCTCAGGCTCCTTGATCTGTGAATCATCCATATGCGCAATAATTTTATCCTTTGCTGACATGATGATATCAGATTCCCCTTTGTCAGTATATACACCATAATAACAGCATTCACCAGAACAGATACAGACATCGCAGGCTTTTACAAACGGCTGGGTAAAAATTGCCGGGTCTATATACAGGCCGTTAATTTGCTTTTCAAATTTTTTCTGCATTAAAGATACCTTTCAACATCTGAGAATTTATCTATTCCAAATATTTTAACATCGGGATTTATCCTTTTTACAAGTCCCTGTAAAACTTTTCCCGGGCCAATTTCATAGAATTCATCGGCACCGTCACTTATCATATTATTAATAGTTTCTTCCCATCTCACAGGTTTATCAAGCTGCCGATGGAGCAAGTCTTTTATCTCATCACTCTTAAAGACAGGTTTTGCCGTTACGTTGGCGTACACAGGAATCTTTGCATCATAGAATGGAGTAAGATCGAGTTTTATTTTAAGATTTTCCTTTGCACTTTCCATTAAGGGCGAATGAAAAGCTCCGCTTACAATTAATTCCTTTACAAGCTTCGCACCATTTGATTTTGATAATTCCATAGCTTTCCGGACACCGGCTACCGAACCTGAAATAACAATTTGTCCCGGCGAATTAAAATTTGCGCACTGAACAATTCCTTCTGAAGAGGCTTCACTACAAATTTCCTCAAGAATCTCTGCTGAGAGTCCGACAACTGCAGCCATTGTTCCTTTCTGTTCAATTCCGGCCTGAAGCATCGCGCTTCCGCGTAATCTCACAAGACTAACCGCATCATAAAATTGAATTGATTTTGAGGCTACAAGAGCGGAATATTCACCAAGAGAATGCCCCGCGACCATATCGGGTTCTAAGGTTCTAATGATACTTCCCAGAACAACGCTGTGTAAAAATATTGCGGGCTGAGTAACATCTGTCTGTTTTAAGGATTCTTCCGGTCCGTTAAACATAATATGCGAAAGGGATATTCCAATGGCATCCTCCGCAGTTTTGATCATTTCTTTCGCTTCGACGGAGTTCTCAAAAAGATCCTTCGCCATACCTACATACTGAGAACCCTGGCCGGGAAAAATGAAAGCTTTCTTACTCATTAATCAAAACCCCAGGTAAGATAAATTGATCCCCATGTATATCCTGCCCCGAAAGCCGCAAGAATCAGATTATCACCTTTTTTAACTTTTCCCGCCCGGTAGTATTCAGTAAGACAGAGCGGAATCGTAGCCGCAGTCGTGTTGCCGTACTTATCAATATTTATCATTACTTTATCCTCAGAGACTCCCATTCTTTGTGCAGTCGCAGAAATTATTCTGAGATTTGCCTGATGAGGAACGAGGTAAGAAACATCTTCAGATTTAAGTCCGTTGCGCTCCATTATTTCATAAGAAATATCGGCCATACCTTTAACAGCAACTTTAAATACCGCTTTGCCGTCCTGATAAATGTAATGCAATTTATTTTTTATGGTTTCTTCAGTGGACGGAAGCGCGCTTCCTCCTGCTTTCATATTGAGGGCGTCTTTCCCGGCACCATCCACAAAAAGCATGGAATCCTTTATTCCGTAATTCAGGTCAGTTGTAGGTTCGAGCAATACGGCAGATGCCGCATCTCCGAAAAGGATACAAGTATTCCGATCCGTATAATCTGTAATTGCACTCATCTTATCTGATCCGACTACTAAAACTTTTTTATAGGATCCGCCCTCAATTAGACTTGCACCCGTCTGAAGTGCGAAAAGGAATCCCGAACATGCTGCCGAGAGATCAAAGCCCCAGGCATTTTTAGCACCGATTTTATCCTGAACTAAGCAGGCGGTGGCTGGGAAAAACATATCCGGAGTAACCGTTGCGACAATAATTACATCGATTTCTTCAGGTTTAACATTTGTAGTTCTGAACAGATCCTCGCATGCGAGCGCAGCCATATCACTCGTGGCCCCGTTCTCCATTTTGCGCCGTTCCTTAATTCCCGTGCGGGAAACGATCCATTCATCATTTGTATCTACAATACTCTCGAAATATTTATTATCCATCACCTTTTCAGGCGCGTACATTCCAACTGCTGTTATAACTGCATTTCTTAATTTTTTATTTTGTGACTGCATATATTTTTAACGCTTCCTCAAATTTTTGTAATAGATTTTTATCATACATCTCTTTTGCTCTTAGTATCATATTCTTGATAGCTAATGGTGAACTTGATCCGTGACCAATTATTGTAATTCCATTGATTCCAAGCAGTGGAACTCCGCCGTAAAGATCCGGATTCAAAGGACTCAGAGCCTGTTTGAGAGTACTCTTAAATAATCCGATTTTTATTTTTTCATAGAGACTTTTTTTAGAGTGCTGAGTCAGCAAATATTTCATGAACTGCGGCACACTTTCTCCAAATTTCAACAGAATATTTCCCACAAAGCCATCACAAATTACTATGTTGCTTTTACCCTTAAGAATATCTCTCCCCTCAACATTACCAATGAAATTAAGTTTGGAATTCCGGAGAAGTTCGGCAGTTTCTTTAACCTGCTTATTCCCTTTTTCATCTTCCTCACCGACATTCAACAAAGCAATCGTTGGATCAGGGATACCGTATAATTCCTTTACAAATATTGACGCAAGTATCGCATATTCGAATAAATGCTGCGGTTTTACATCAACAAAAGCCCCTACATCAAATAAATACGTTGCATTGCTTTCGCTTGGTATGAAACTCCCGATAGTGGGCCTTTCAATATGTTTAAGCCGGCCCATTAATAAAGTTGAAGCGGCGGCAACGGCCCCCGTATTACCTGCGCTGACAAACGCATCGGCTTTTTTGTCGCGGACAAGTCCGGCCCCGACGACAAGCGAGGAATCTTTTTTAGATTTAATTGCTTCCGCAGGTTTATCATGCATCTCAACAACCTGAGATGTATGAAGTATCATTTTTTCATCGAGATTGATCTTCTCATCCCCGGCGGCAGACAATATTTTTTCTTTATCGCCGATCAGTATGATTTCGAAATTATGATCTTCACGCAAAGCGGCAACGGCACCGAGAATTTCATGTTTAGGGGCATAGTCACCCCCCATAGCATCAACTGCAATTCTGCATTTTTCCAATTTTATTTCTGTCATCTAAAAGAATGAAAGTTACGACTCTGGAACGAACATTGATCTGCCGGCGTAATACC
The DNA here is from genome assembly GCA_002839795.1 of Ignavibacteriae bacterium HGW-Ignavibacteriae-3. GTDB lineage: Bacteria > Bacteroidota > Ignavibacteria > Ignavibacteriales > Melioribacteraceae > Fen-1258. Next base: position 5,956 of record PGYS01000134.1, read on the forward strand.
CGCAGTTCGGACAAGCTCTATGGCTCAATTTAATTTCACCACAGTTTGAACAGCGGCTCAAGGAAGGAACAGTTGCCTTGTAGTGGGTTCTGCGTTTATCCCTTCTGGTCTTAGACATCTTGCGTTTCGGATTTGGCATGGTACTACCTGTATATTAGTTGTTAAATTTACCTTTAAGTTTTTTCAACGGTTCCCAAACATCATGGCTTGGTTCGAATTTACAATTACATTTATTTTCATTCAAATTTATTCCGCATTGCGGACATAATCCTTTACATTCCTCATTACATAACGATTTTAACGGTATCGATAGTTCGGCATATTCGTAAATATCATCTTTTAAATCTATCTTTTCCTGATCCGCCGATAGATACTTAACGTTGTATTCGTCAGATTTGACCGTATCACGACTGAAAAGATAGCTAATCTGGAAATGACTTGTCAGATTAGTTTCAATATCAATAGCACATCTGTCACAGACCAATTTCGCATTAACAGACAAATCGCAATCAAGAACAATCTGATGAATTGATTTGTCCATTTTGCAATCTACTATAACGTCGCCCACAAATAATTCTTCCAGACCCAAATTACTGACCAAATCGGAAAGTTGAAAACTGTGTATACCGTCAGAAAAATTAGTATATTTTATTATCATTTGATAAACTGGAAAAAATTGGGTCAAAATATATACAGCCAATCTTTTATAATCAAGAAAACTGTGAATTTGATTACTAATTAACGGATTTGATTTTATGGCAGTGCCTGCTTCACTTTTTGCCGCAATTCTGCCAATGTTAGCGTATCTATTCCTTATCTGGTGGATGGATAGATATGAAAGAGAACCTCTGCAGTTTGTTTTTCTTCATTTTATGTGGGGAGCGTTCGGGGCAGTTATTTTTGGAGTAACAGGAAGTTATTTGTTGTCATATCTCGCCGGAATTAGCGGCACTGGTTCCGGTACGGGAGAAATTATAAGGACAGTTATCCTGGCTCCGGTCAGCGAGGAGATCGCTAAAGGAATTTTTCTCGTTTTCACAATAAACTCCCGTAAATTTGATAATATCACAGACGGTCTTGTCTACGGCGGAGCTATCGGACTCGGATTCGGGATGACCGAGAACTTCATATACTTTCTTGCCTACGGGAATTCATTATCATCCTGGATACAGATAGTATTAATCCGATCGCTATTTTCCGCTGTGATGCATTGTATCGCAACGGCATCCGTCGGTGTATTTTTAGCAATTGCTAAATTCTCATTACTGAAGAGAAGAAAATATCTTCCCTTTTTCGGTTTTATGATCGCCATTTTGATTCATTTCATCTGGAATTCCGCCGTAAGTTTTGAAGAGACTTTTTTATATGGATTAATATTCATGATTCTTTTAATCTATTATTTCTTTTCTATCTTTAAATTCGCCATACGGAATGAAAAGAGAATTATTGAAACAGAACTTTCTGAAGAAAGTGCTTCGGGACTAATTCCAGAACCACATATTAAAATTTTAAGCACTCATTTAAGATTCAGAAGCGGGTGGATCGACGAAAGCATAAGAAAGCTTTATACCCGTTTTGCAATCCGTTTAGCTTTTAGAAAAAATCAGATTAAATATATTAATGATTCATCATGTGAATATTACGCGGCCGAGATTGAAATTAACAGAGCGGCCATTCTTTCACTCTTATCAAATAATCAAAAAGCGGAATAGATGAAAGCCATAGGAATTTACGGCGGATCTTTTGATCCGGTACACTTAGGACATCTTATAACAACAAGATTCATTTATGAAAAAAGAAATCTTGAGAAGGTGATATTCATCCCTAACCATAAATCTCCTCTCAAGCAGGATATTATCCCGACAGCGGATGAGCATAGATTTCATATGCTTCAGTTGGCAATTGAACCCTTCCCTTTTTTCGAAGTCTCCGATTTTGAGATCAAGAAGAATGATGTCTCTTACACTTTTGAGACATTAGTAGAATTTAAAAATAAATACGAAAAACTTGAGCTGATAATCGGTTACGATAACCTATGTGTATTCGATAAATGGCATCTTCCCGAGAAGATTCTTGAACTTGCCGAGTTGATCGTTATGAAGAGAAATACGGACATTGTTAAACCGCAGAATATTTTTTTTAATTCGGCAATATTAGTTGATACTCCCACCATAGATATAACAGCAACGGATATCCGCTCAAGGGTTAAAAATAACCTCACGATTGATTATCTTGTTCCGCAAAAAGTAAAAGAATATATTTCTCGAAACAGATTATACATTTAGATAAAATTATGGCATCAGATCTTTTCATCGAAAACATATTCAAAAACAACAAACGGGCTGTATCTAAGGCAATTAGTATCATTGAATCTGGGAATTCAAATTCAACTGAACTTCTAAAAGAACTTCATAAAAAGATTGGACAGGCCTACAGAATTGGTGTTACCGGTCCTCCCGGCTCAGGTAAATCAACTCTTACCAATCAATTAACTAAATATTACCGTACACAAAATAAAAAGGTCGGAATTATTGCTGTGGATCCTACAAGCCCGTTTACCGGCGGTGCTTTGCTGGGTGACAGGGTTAGAATGAGCGAAGTTGGAATCGACCCCGGAGTATTTATCAG
>PGYS01000013.1 GCA_002839795.1 Ignavibacteriae bacterium HGW-Ignavibacteriae-3
ATTGCCGGGGAAAGATCTGCCGCGGCTCCGGCATTCTGATAATAAGTTGCCTCGAAGGCCAAAATTTTCCCGTCTTTTTTCAATCCGATCTTATAGTCGGACGAGTACGGATGACGCTTACCTGTAAGGCGAATATCATCCTGGCGATTAAGAACGAGCTTCACCGGTTTATTAAGTTTGAATGCGGCAAGTGCGGCCATACATGCCCATGCAGTTGCCTGATCCTCTTTTCCGCCAAACCCTCCGCCTAATCTCTGAACATCAACTTCCACCTTATTCATAGGCAGACCCAATACATTGGCTATAGTTCTCTGGACGGCTGTAGGCGCTTGTGTCGCCGATGAAACTTTAATTCCGTCGTATTCAGTACGGACTGCCACAGCCCCTTGAGTTTCCAGGTATAAATGTTCCTGTCCTCCGCTCTCGGCACTTCCTTCGATTATAAAATCACAACTTGTCCACGCCGCATCGACATCTCCAGTTTCAAACTTTCGGGGAGGAATAATTAATTCATTTTTCGCAGCCGCTTCTCTCGGATCCAGCAAAGCATAAAGTTCTTCAATATCTATCTTTATTTTTTTCGATGCTTCATGAGCATTCAAATATGTGTCAGCCACTATAAATGCAATCGGGTGGCCGATGAAATGAAGAGTCTCTTCGGCAAATAAATTTTCATCGCGAATAATTCCGCCGATCTGATTTTCTCCGGGAATATCTATATGTGAGAAGACTCCAAAAACGCCGGTTGAATTTTGAGCGGCGGAAAAATCAATTTGGCGGATTTTACCATGAGCTACTTTTGAATAATATACATATCCGATAAGGGTTCCGTCGAGAACCGGAATATCATCTATAAACTTTGATTCCCCTCTAACATGCCGGATTGAGTCGTAATTTTTCATTAAAATATCTCCCCGCCTTTCAACAGTGCAATCTCATCTATCTTGTCCGGAAACAGAACCAGAAAATGGGAATAGATAAGTTGTCTTAGAAGAAGTTTTTTATATTCGGCGGAACCTCTGGCATCACTGATGGGAGAAATTTCAGTCAGGGCCATTTCAGCAGCGGATCTGACCGTCTCTGTCGAAATGAGTTTATCTCTTAATAATTCTGATGTATTTTTAAGATACATCGGAATGGGACCAACTCCGCCGGCTGATAATCCGGCTGATTTAATCAAGTTCTTTTGAGTTAAAAAATAAATTGAAGAATTAACACTCGCGATATCGAGATATGTTCTTTTAGAGACCTTTTCAAAATTAAAGTGAAAATCCCCATGCGGAATATTAAATGTGATCCATTCAATGAATTCATCTTTCTTTTTATCAACCAGCTTGTAGCCTTTATAAAAATCACGGATCCTTACACTGCGTTTTTCACTGCCCTTTTTTAGATGTAGGTCTGCATCAAGGGCTATAAAAATGTTTGTCAAATCCCCGATTGGAGATGCGTTGACGATGTTGCCTGCTGCGGTAGCACGGTTCCTAATCGGAAGAGATCCGAATAGTTCAAGATCTTCCGGAAGTGCGGGAAAATATTTTTTGATAATCTTTGATTCAAGTATCTGCTGGATGGTAGTTGCGCCGCCAATTTTAATTTTGGTTTTTGTCGAAATTATTTCATTTGGGATTTTTTCATCAGACGCGAAATCTGCATCAGCCCGTACTACATTTTCCCACTGCTGCACATATAAGTCCGTCCCGCCGCTAACAAAATATTTAGCTTTCTTAGCTTTTAAACTCTTCCTTTTGATCTTTTTGAGCTGATCTTTTACAGATTTGAAAATTGGAGGAATAAAATTTGCTTCAATTAGTCTTTCTATATGGTTTTTCCCTGAGGAGGCCCGGTTGTATGAAACTATCGCCCGTTCAGCAGCCCGCTCTATACCGCTATATCCGGTACATCTGCATATATTTCCGCTCATGGCATCCACAGCATCATCAACAGAAAACTTTTTATTGTTAAGAAAATAGCCTGTCATAGAGACAACGAATCCGGGAGTACAGAAGCCGCACTGAGTTCCTCCTTCTTCTACCATTGCTTCCTGGACAGGAGTTAACTCATTCTGATTGAGGGCTTCAACAGTAACAACGTGTCTGCCGTGTGCATCGGAAAGCGGCATCAAACATGAGTTGGCAGACTTGTATTGAACTGTTCCGTCAACTAATTCTCCCAGAAGGATTGTACATGCACCGCAATCGCCCTCCCTGCATCCCTCCTTGGTCCCGGTTAATTGTTTTTCGCTACGTATAAAATCCAAAAGTACCGTTGTCGGTGATGATTCGGTAAGAACTTCTTCATTATTAAGAATAAATTGTATCATTTTGTCTCTGCTGTTTCTTAAACGGCGAAAATGCCTCAGCACTGCGGGATTTGGCAATATATTGTGATTACACTTAAAAAAATTAACACTTTGAAATGCCGAAATCAAAAACTTAATTGCGCTTGATACCTAATCCCGTTTTATGAAGAGAAAAGGCACCTTGTTAATATTTTTTTTACATCGGTACTAAACCGTTTACCCGGACCGCTAAATAAAGAAATGATGGGCCCGATCGTGGCATCTGAATTACTCTTTATATTTGCAATTCCAATTTCTATGTTCGTATAATATATTTCTAATGCTCCGGGAGAATTTTCATTAAATAGGGGTCGGCAAAATGAAATTATATCTCACTTTCATCATCTGTCTTATAACAATATTTTCAACTGTCATTGCTCAGGAAGACACCTTAAAAGCATCCTTGCTGGTTTTCTCCCTTATCGATCAAACGGAATATGTGGGAAAAATCGAGTCCTCAGAATCTAATTTTCTTAATATCATAACACGGGAGAATCAAAAAGTAAGAATAGCAAAAGAAAAAATTAAAGAAGTTGTTAAATATGAAGATTCTGATCTTTCTAGACGGGAAAAAGAAGCGATTGAAATGAAGGGAGCAGTAAAAGATTCGATTACACATAAAGAATATACAGATGCAAATTTGAACCGCATGATTATTTTTCCAACTGCAAGACCCATGAAACCGGGGCAGGGATACATACAATTGAATGAACTGTTTTTCCCTTACGCAGCAATAGGTATTGGGAAATTTTTAACTCTTGGGGGCGGGATTTCGATTGTTCCCACTTTTCAAAAACAGGTAATCTATTTTTCCCCTAAGGTCACGCCGTTACATTCGGAGAATCTTGATCTGGCAGCCGGAGTCTTCTATATGACAATGACTGACTTCAGTAACATTGGCTTTAAAGACGGTGTTGGAATTGCATATTCCATGACCACACTGGGAGATCCGAATAAAAATATTTCAATTGGATTTGGGTGGGGATTTTCAGGGGATAATTTTTCCAAAAAACCGGTATTGATATTAGGCGGTGATATTAAAATCGGCAGAAATCTAAAATTACTTGCCGAAACATGGACCCCCTTAGGTACAAATTTCATGTTAGGGATGGTCGGTTTCAGAGTTATTGGAAAATATGTTTCAGGAGACGCTGTAATAATAAGACCTTTCAGCTCCCATTCCGGAGGTTCATCAATAGTACCTTGGTTTAGTCTTACTTACAATTTTGGATATGATGATGAGTTTTAAATCAAATTCAAATTTATTCCTATAAATAGTATTAAAAGTATGGTGAAGTTAAGCAGGCCAATAGCTATCTTTTAAATGCATTTATGATTGGATTTATGATTATGCCGGAATATCAATATGTAATTTCTATACCTGCTTCATCTTCAGTATTTCAGCCGCTTATTTTGCAAATAAATAAATTAATCGGAGAGAAGAATGAAGGCAAAATTATTCTTACTCGTTTCTCTTGTTTTTATAACAAATCTTGCTGCTCAACAGGAAAGAGTTGATTATTCGGACCCCAAGGAAGTTGCCGGTAAATTCCTTGAACTATATTTCAAGGGCGACTGGTTTGGCGCTTGTAAACTTTGCGCATGCGAAGGCAGCGAGGATCAGATCTCGTTCATGATCAGAAAACTTGATGAACAGGCGGAAGTGACTGACGAATCAAAGTGTACGTTTACATTGGACAAATTTGAACTTGACAAAGATCAGCTTTCGGGGAAATATTTTTATACAAAATCCTGTCCTAATTTCACTAAGCCGGTGAAGAAACATCTTACAATGAAAAAAGTTGAGGACAAATGGCTTGTAGAGTATATTTTCCGACGGGATAAGTTTTTGTAATATCTATTTTTTTTGAGGAAAGATTCTGTAACAATGATGAGTCTGCTGATAAATTCAGCTAAGAAAGAATTTCCGGTCAGATCTTTTTTAGGGAATTTAATTATTACAGAATCCTTTTTGTAAAGACCATTCAAGAATTAATGCTTGGCAAGGTAACTTACAATTTATATTCACCAGTGAGTATTTTATTCTTCAGACCCGGCATGTAAATGGAGGAAACAATTTTTTTTTCGATATTAACCTGATAAAATTTGGGAGCGCTAAGAATCTGAATTTTTCTCCCATAAGGCCGCAATGAACAAAAAAGTAAAAAAAAATCAATTTTCATTCGAACACAAAAATGAAGCACTGCTTCCGCTAAGACTTTTTTACAGAAGAACCGCAAAACATCTGTTAATCGGATTTGCAATCATTTTTTTATCCTTAATGTTAGGGGTAATCGGATATCATTTTCTGGAAGAATTCAATTGGACTGATTCTCTCCTAAACGCCTCAATGATATTAGGCGGAATGGGGCCGGTTGGAGAATTGAAAACCGATTCGGGCAAGATTTTTGCGTCAATGTATGCGCTTTTTTCCGGTATTGTTTTTTTAATTACAGTGGGAATTATTATAGCTCCGACAGTTCACCGTTTTCTTCACAAACTTCACATAGACGAGAAGAGCAAAGAATAAGTCCTCTTCCATAAATCCCCTTATGATTAAAGAAAAAGTCATATCACTCATTACCGTCTTATTTATTAACATCATCCCTCTGTTGGCTCAAAACAACGAGGCCACAATCAGTGGATTTGTCTATGATTCCACCACCCGCGAATCTTTGATAGGTGCAAATGTTTCAATTAAAAGCATCAATCGCGGCGCAAATTCCAACATAAGTGGTTATTTTGTATTACCGCGTCTGGAGCCGGGAAACTATGAAATAAATGTCAGTTATATAGGCTACAAAGCAAAGACTGAAAATATTTCTCTCCGGGCGGGCGCAAATAAAAGGCTCGACATTTATTTAGAACCGCGTGATCTGGTTGGCCGGGAGATGATAGTAACAGCAGATTCATCAAGAACTATTGACGTACTATTTTCCAAACCGGTATCAAAAATTGAAATAACGTCTCTCCAGATTAGTCAGGTTCCCCAGGTAATTGAAGCGGATCTTTTGCGTACCCTGCAGACCATTCCCGGAATTGTTCCCATCTCAGATTTCTCATCGGCCATATATGTCCGAGGTGGAACCCCCGATCAGAATCTTTTTATGGTGGACGGAACGGATGTTTATAATCCGGAACATGCATTCGGATTATTTTCAACATTTAACACTGACGCGATAAAAAAGGTGGAAGTGTTTAAAGGTGGTTTTGGATCTGAATACGGCGGCCGTCTGTCGGCAGTAATTAATATTACTAATAATGACGGTGACAGAAATCAATTTAAAGGCAAGGCATCTTTAAGCATGCTTGCATTAAATACAACATTGCAAACCCCTCTCGGCTCATTCGGCTCACTCTCCGGCTCTATCCGCAGAACATACATTGACCAGACACTTGCTAAATGGATAAAGGATGTACCGGATTATTATTTTATTGACGGAAATATAAAAGCATTTTTTGATCTCGGGGAATCAAACAAATTGAGTGCAAGTTATTTCGGAAGCAAGGATAATCTGGATTTTATACTCGATAAAGAACGCAGCGAATCTTTCGGCTTCGATTATATATGGGGGAATCAAACCGGTAGTTTAAATTGGAAGACGATTATTACACCTAAAATTTTCGGGAATCTGTGGCTGACTTATAGTCATTTCTATTCCGATTTCAGTTTTGACCAAGTCCAGTTTCTGGAACAGAATAAAATAAACGATATTACTTTTAAGGGAAGTGTCGAATACTTCTACAGTGATCTGTTGAATTTCAAATTCGGATTCGAACATAAAAATGTTACAGGCGGTTTGAAACAAAATTTTGGCGGCGGAAAAGTTGATGTTTGGAGGCACAGGCTCTTGTACTCCCTCTATTTTTCAGCAAACTGGACCCCTTCCCCGCTCTGGGATATTGATGCGGGAATACGCGGAGATTATTTTGTCTCGGACAAAGATTTTACAAACCTGGATCCGCGCCTCACGGTAAAATACAGATTAACGGAAAGATCTAATCTGAAATTTTCAACCGGCATTTATCACCAGTATGCTAACAGAATTCCAAGATTATTTTTTGTGAGCATCTGGACAACCGCCGATGAATATGTTCAGGGCTCATGGGCAGATCATTTTGTACTCGGTTATCAGCTGGCTCTTGCCGAAAAATTAGAGCTGGAAATTGAAGGATATTATAAAAATTATAAAAATATATATACTTACAATCCTACGTTTCTGGTAGATCTGTCTCCCGAGGATTACGATGAGAATAATCTGCCTATCTACAGGAATTCCAGGGGTTTATTTAACAGAGGAGACGGTAAATCACTTGGAATAGAAGTTCTTCTTCGCAAAGATTACGGTGCATTTACCGGCTGGATGGGATATTCCTTTTCCAGAACGGAGTATTCACTCGACCGCGTGAATCAGGGAAATGGATTTCCCCCGCGGCACGACAGAACTCACGCCGTCAATATTGTAGCTAACTTCGATCTGAATAATTTTTTCAGGGAAATGAATAATGATCAATTTGTGAAAAGTGATAAAAAATGGTCGCTGGGATTAAACTTCACATATTTTTCGGGACAGCCGATTACGCTTCCGGGTTCTGTATACATTGCAAATAACTCGCCTGATTGGGAAATAAATAAGAACAGTCTTGCCATTTATCCTTCAGCCATTAACGAATTCCGCTTGCCCTATTATTCACGGCTTGATTTCAGTCTCACTTATGAAATTCAATATGACGGTTGGTCTCTTTCCCCCTATATGCAGATTTTTAATGTACTTAACCGAAAGAACGTTTGGTTTATTCAATACAAGAATAAAATTGAAAAAAATACGATCAAGCAGGAAGTAAATAATATTAACATGTTTCCGATCCTGCCAAGCATTGGTGTTCATGTGAGATTTTAAAAAAATAAGAGAAATGGAAAAAACAAAAAATATCGCCTTTATTTTTCTCATCCTTTCCGTTTACGTTTTTTATTCATGCGGTCAAAGCAGTTTAGAAATAGGAGAGAACACGTATGTGCCTAAAATTGTAATCGACGGCTATCTCTATCCCGGTCAGAAAGTGGAAAAAATTAAAATCACGAGAAATATTCCGGTGAACACTTATCCCGATCCCGCATCTCTGATACTTTTTAACTCGGATGTTAGAATTACCGATCTTCAAAACGGGAAAGAATACAAACTCACGTATAATTTTCAGAAATTGTATTTTGAATACAATGGCAATGATCTCATAATTGGATATGATAAGAGTTACAAATTGTCGGTTTCCTCTATGATCGATGGAAAATCATTGTCGGCAAGCTCAACCACACTGGTACCGAGGAAAGGTTTCAAAATAATCGATGAACTTTCAAGTTCGAAATCCATTAATTATAGAGAGACGGATCCAACCGGAAATGAAAAGAAGATCTCTATTACATTCTCTCCTTCTCATGGCACAGGATATTATTTTTTCTCGATTGTATCTCTTAATGCGAGTGATTCTTCTTTCATTTATAATAATCCTTACGTTCAGGTTAAGAACAGCGATGTAGGTAAAAATTTGGACCAGTATAGATATCGGTTCAGGTGGCTCCAGAATGTCAATTGGGAAGGAACATTTGTAAGTTATTCGCTGGAGTGGATAAATTTCTGGTTTTACGGTGATTATAGAATAATTGTATACGCTTGTGATGAAAATTTCCGGCTTTATAATCAGACTTATAAAAATGTACAGGAATTTGACGGTAATTTTCATGAACCCCGCATGAATATAAACGGTGACGGAATCGGAATTTTCGGTTCGGCTATTACTGATACTCTTTACATAAAAGTAAATAAATAAAATTACTTTTCTTATTTTAATGCCGGCAAGTAAATGGGAACGATACGAATAGAATATTTTACGGTATCATTGCACTTGGCTTTGTTTTTTAGCCACGGGATATTCCTGCATTACAGCATATATAGTGCTGGTTATTTTTTTATAGTGATTGTTAAAGTTAAAAAAGAATAAAAGAATTTTAAAAATTTCAAATCCGACAACAGTATGGAGAACTCATGAAAAGTATAAAGATTGCCCTATTAGGGTTCTCTCTCATTACGCTCATCCTTTTAGAAGGATGCGGAAAGAATAATAAGGATGAACTGAAAGAAAGTTCTTTTATGATTTATCTTGTCGCGCTTGAGGGGTCAAATCTTCAGGGTAAAAACATCGGATGCAATGATATACTCGTTCCCGTTTCTAAATTAAGTCTTGTAGAAAAGAACGTGGTGGAAACGTCTATGAGAGAATTATTCTCCGCTAAAAGCACAGAAGAACTTACAAATTTTATCAAAGGACCGGGACTTTTTTTTTATCAGGCAACCCTTTCCAATGGAATAGCGGAGATTTATATCAAAGGGGATTTTGCAATTTCCAGTAAATGCGATATATACCGAATAAGAGAGCAACTCTATGAAACGGCCAGGCAGTTCAGCGAGGTAAATAATGTTAAATTTTTTATGAATGCACAATCGTTAGAATCGTATCTCTCTCTTGCAGAGAAAGGATTCAAGTAATGTCATGGATCTATATTTTAATTGCATCCCTTTTTGAGATTTCATGGGCGGTTGGTTTGAAATACTCAGAAGGTTTTACTCAGTTAAAGGCGTCTGTCTTTACGGCAGTTACAATGATTCTCAGTTATATTTTTCTTTCGCTGGGCGTGAGGGACATTCCTATCGGGACGGCCTATGCGGTTTGGACCGGTATCGGAGCGGTTGGAACAGCCGTTTACGGGATTCTTTTTTTTGATGAATCGCGGGATCTGATACGTGTATCTTTTATTTTTCTAATAATAATCGGAATCATTGGTCTTCGTCTAACTTACAAATCGGTCTAAATGAAAAAACTTACTCACGGGGAAATTTCCAGAAATCGTACAACATTAGAGAATATTGAATCTGTAAAAAAGCTTCCCGTTAAAGTTATCCTTAACAGTATACGCAGCAGTTATAATGTCGGCTCAATTTTCCGCACTTCCGACGGCGCAATGATAGAGAAACTTTTCTTATGCGGTTACACTCCCCACCCGCCCCAGAAGGAAGTACTTAAAACAGCCCTTGGCTCGCACGAGAGCGTTAAATGGGAATATGTAAAGGATGCCAGAGAATTAATTTTGGAATTGAAGAGTCAGGGGATAAAAGTATGTGCTCTTGAGCTTACCGAATCGAGCATTCCTCATTACAGTCTAAGTAATGATGTTTTCCCGATGGCTCTGCTGATAGGGAATGAGATAAGCGGTGTATCCCAGGATCTTTTGGATCTGTGCGATCTTTCGATTGAAATACCTCAATTCGGAATAAAACAGTCTCTAAACGTAGCAGTAGCTTACGGAATAGCCGTCTTTGAACTTAGAAGAATATTTAATACAAGTTTATAAAATATTGAAAACATTTTTTCGAAAGTTTTTATCTTCCGGCGTATGTAAAATAACTTTCTCCATTATCTTTCTGATGAATCAGTAACAGATTAGCCCGAACAAGTTTAATTAATGTACGGGAAGCACGCCGGTCCGAGATGTTTGCGAGTTTGCTTAATTCCTTTACACTGATTGTTTCATTCTTGTCAAGCAGATTAAAAACAATTTTTTCCATAGAACCAACCACATATTTTTCCAAAGATTTCCCGGCGGTTTGAGTCTGAAGCAATTTTATCATCTCCTTGCTCGCCAGGACACTCTTATCATTAATCCTTACATATACCTGGCAAGAGTTAAGATCGAGATCTTTTTTATAATCTTGGATGCGGTGCGGTTTGTTTTTGGATTCGGGGACTTCAACAATAAGCAGCTCTTTGTTTTCAATCTCAAAATTATCGGTGGTGACTACAATGGGGGGTTCGCAAAATTTTTCCGCGGCCTCATGCACCAGATAAAGCACACTCTTCTCACTATCAATTCCATAAATTGACTTATCGTCATCAACTCCGAAGAATATTATCCCGCCGCTTGTATTGGCGAATGCAATCAGTTCTTTCGCAATTTTTTCGTGCGATGAAAACCGCTGTTTAAATTCAACATTTAATCCTTCCCCCTGCTCAATTAAATCCAGAATTCGTCGGCGACTTTTCATAGGACTCGAATCAGGATATTTAATCAATAATTTTTTTAGGCTTTACTTTAGAAGTATCCAGCTGAGGGATTGATCCCGCCGCTAAGGAATCTTTATCAATACTGATTTTGCTGCTGTCCTTGATACCTGTAGTATCATTCTTCATCCTGTTTTTTAGCAAAAGATCGTCGTCTATGCCCTCTGCGTTAGGCGGACTGATTTTTTCAGTAACATCAGTTTTTATTTTGTCGGATATTTTTGCTTCTTTTTCTATACGTTTCTGTTCGGCCTCTTTCTGGATTCTTTCCCTTTCCAGCCGTTTATTTTCTTCTTCTTTTAACAGCCGGTCTTTCTCGTTTTTATATTCACTATACTTGGGCATTACTGCTGAGGCCAACTGCGATTTTGAATAATCAAGTGTCAGAGATTTATATGCCGATGCAGCGGAATCATACATTTTTAGATTTTTTTCATAAATGATGCCCATATAATAAAGTGATTTAGGCGCGAACTCCGATTCGGGAAATCTTTTATAAACACTTCGGAACGAATCGATTGCTTCGTGATAATTTTTATTAAAATAGATATCCTCGGCATTAACATATGACGGCTCTGCCGGATCTTCTTCTTTTTTAAGAAGCGTTTTCTGCGGTTCTTTTTTAACTAATCCAAGTTTATCTGCGGCAGCGTTTCTTAATGGATCCTTTTCAAAATTATCATATATATGCCTGAAGAGACTATCAGCTTTTACAGAATCATTATTAGTCTCGTAAAAAGTCCCAAGAGCAAACATTGTCTGCGAGAGTACGCTTCTTTTAGTCGGGAACTCCTTAATTATTTTTTTAAAGTAGTAATGAGCAGAATCCGGTACATCGAGCTCCGAGTAGAAAAGACTTGCGAGATTATAAAGACTTTTGGAAAGAATGGTTTTTATAGAGTCTGCTGACAGAACGGGGCGTTCGGGCTTCTTGTATTTCCCCAGGCCGATTTTCTCCGCCTCAGTTAAAACCAAACCCTTTCTCGGTCTCTGCATAAGAGCAATAAGCTGCTGTTTATACTGCTGTTCCTGCGACGCAAAACTAATTTCGACCTGACTGATTAAATTCGGATCCGATTTTTGTGTTTCACTAAACGCTTTGACATTATCGAGATATTCCCTGTACGCTATCGCATAATCAATCGAGTCCCTCACATAGTTACTTATATCTTCAAGATAATCCAAATCACGGTTTAGATATTTTTCTTCATCTTTATACCCAAAGTATTTATTAAAATTTACCGCTTGTTTTGCGGCAGCGGTTCTAATCTCGCTTGAAGATATTGAGATAGAAGCTTTTGTATAATTGACCGAGGCGCTGTCATACTGCCCCAGTTTACGGTGATAGGTTTCAGCAAGTTTTAGCGCAGCAATTCCCGAAGTAGGCTTCTGTTTGTAAGTCGTATCAACCTCGCGGAAAAGATCTATTGCCTTTTCCGACTCGTTTTTATCATAATAAATCTGGCCAAGTTCAATCATTACCTCATCGACATAATTTTTATATTTTCCGAGATAACGGAGCTCCTCCAACAGAGCTTCGCTTTCATCTACCCTCTTAAGATTTTTTAGAATCTTGGCGGATTCAAACCTGCTTTTGAACTCTACATCAACAGTCGGTTCATACTTAAGTACGTCTAGAAAAGCGCTGAGAGCCGCCTGCTGATCATTAAGACTCAGCGATATCATACCCATTTGATAGGACACCAGCGCCGCAATCTCTTCGTCTTTGGATTCCTTGAGAAAATTTTTGCACTCAATTATGGCACCGGGGAAATCCTTGCGGAAAATCAGAAAAGATATTTTTGTGATAGAGGCATCGTTAAATAATTTATCATTCGAATCATTTATGGCTTCCACTTTCACTTCATCTATCAGTCTTAATCCTTCATCAAAATTTCTCAACTGAAGATCTGTTTTGGCAAGCCACAGTTTATTTTCGGAAGAATATTTTGTTTTTCCAAGTCCTGCAAGCTCGTTAAATTTTCTTTGCGAGCGGGCGTACTCCTGCTGATAATAGAGGGCTTTTCCCGTTATAAAGAGAGCATCCGCGAAGTAAGATGAATTCTTTTCATACTGAAGAATTTTAGAACACTTTTCAATTACCTTTTTCAGGTTCTCATTGATTGATCCGCTCAATATAGGACTGCTTCTTAGATCTCCCTGTTGAGAAGAAAATTGCGGGTTTTGATTTTGCTGGCTGAACGGTGTTCCGCCCTGAACACCGGGTTGCTGATTAAATTGCGTTATACCGGGGCCGCCTAAAAGTGAACCGGTCTGCAAGTCCTCTCTAAAAACAAATATGTCTTTCTTCTGTAAAAGAATTTCTTCTTCAACCCGGTCGAAAAGAGTTTTGGCGTTGTAATAAGTATTGAAATAGGTAGTAAAATCTGTCCAGACGCCGCAACCTGAAAGAATAAGGAGCAATGTGATTAAGGATGCCGTCGCAAATAGTTTTTTTGCTTTCTTATCAAACATCTTTTTATCTCTTCATTAGTGATAAAATTGTAAAAACTATTATACGCTCTTCCTCTTATTGGTTGATAAATAATTATAACGCAGACGGTCCGGATTCATCGGTCCTGATACGGATCACATCATCAACAGTCGAAATAAATATTTTACCGTCTCCCACCTGTCCGGTTTTTGCTGTACGAAGAATCGCTTCAACCGCTTTTTCCGATAAAGCGTCATCGACAATAATTTCAATTTTAATTTTGGGAACAAATTCTATCTGATATTCACTTCCCCGATAAGTTTCTTTATGCCCCTTCTGTCTTCCGTAACCTCGTACCTCGGTAATTGTCATACCTCTTACACCTTCTTCGAGAAGTGCTTCTTTAACGTCATCCAATTTGAATGGTCGAATAATTGCTTCTATCTTTTTCATAGCAGCCTCTTATCAGGCATCTTTGCCGTGACAATTTTTATATTTTTTCCCGCTGCCGCACGGGCATGGTTCATTTCTTCCGGTTTTCTGTTCCACCTTTATCGGCTGAAGTTTAGGTCTGCCTCCTCCGTCTCCATCTCCTGATGATGCGCGCAATCCCAAATTATCCGCCGAATCCTTTATAGTCTGCATTCTCTGAACAGGGGTTGTTCTTCTGCTCTGAACTTCGGCCGGAGCTTGAGGCCAGAATTTGAAGCAGAATCCGACAACTTCATTCCGTATCATTTCAAGTAAATTTAAGAACAAAGTATAAGATTCTCCTTTGTATTCCAGTAGAGGATCTTTCTGACCGTAGGCACGTAATCCGATTCCTTCCTTAAGATCATCCATTTCACGGAGATGCTCTTTCCACTTATCATCTATCACACTAAGAACGGCATACCGCTCAAGACGCGCCATGAGGTCGCTTCCCAGCATCTCTTCCTTACGATGATAAAAATCTTTGGCCGCTTCTAAAAGTTTTTCGGCAACACCGTCTTTTCCCAAAGCTTCAAAAGCCTGCGGCTCAAATTTCAGATCCACCAGAAGAGTTTGAAGGACCTCAGAGTGAATCCCGTCAATATCACCGTTATCATAATATTTATTTACTATACTATCAACAACTTCTTCGAGGTAATCGAAGACTTCACCTTTAAGACGCTCTCCTTCGAGTGCCTGCCTTCTGCGGGCATAAATAACTTCCCGCTGCTGATTCATAACGTTATCAAATTCAAGAAGACGTTTTCTTATTGCAAAGTTGTTCTCTTCAACTTTTTTCTGAGCGCGCTCCACCGACTTTGTGATCATTGGGTGCTGAATAGCTTCCCCATCCTCCATTCCTATACGGCCCATTATACTGGTTATACGATCACTTCCGAAGATACGCATTAAATCATCTTCGAGGGAGATGAAAAATTTAGTAGTACCGGGATCTCCCTGACGGCCGGAACGACCGCGCAGCTGGCGGTCTATTCGGCGCGATTCATGACGTTCGGTACCGAGTATATAAAGACCTCCCGCATCCACAACACCGGCGCCTAATTTAATATCCGTTCCGCGTCCGGCCATATTAGTGGCTATTGTAACAGCTCCGGGCTGGCCGGCAAATGCCACAATCTCCGCCTCTCGCTGGTGCTGTTTGGCATTCAACACATTGTGTGTAACATTCTGCCGCTTAAGCATTCTGCTGAGCGTCTCAGAGACATCTACGCTCGTGGTACCAACGAGAACAGGGCGTTTCTCCTCTTTCAGTTCTTTGATTTTCTCAATTATCGCGTTGTACTTTTCTCGTCTGGTTTTAAATATGGAGTCATCTTCATCATCTCTGACAATAGGACGATTGGTAGGGATAACGATAACCTCAAGTTTATAAATTTCAAAAAACTCGCCTTCTTCGGTTTCCGCGGTACCTGTCATTCCCGCAAGTTTTTTATACAGACGGAAATAATTCTGCAATGTAATTGTGGCAAGAGTCTGTGTATCGCGCTCAACTTTAACGCTTTCCTTGGCCTCGATTGCCTGGTGCAGGCCATCAGAATATCTTCTGCCTGGCAAAACGCGGCCGGTGAATTCATCAACGATTGCAATCTTGCCTTCCTCGGT
This sequence comes from Ignavibacteriae bacterium HGW-Ignavibacteriae-3, assembly GCA_002839795.1. GTDB lineage: Bacteria > Bacteroidota > Ignavibacteria > Ignavibacteriales > Melioribacteraceae > Fen-1258. The sequence goes on from PGYS01000013.1 coordinate 14,982, forward strand.
AATTACATATTCAACATCTTTTTCAAAAAGTGCGTAGGCCTTAAGCAATTGATTCAGTGTGTGAATGCGGTCCGACCGTTCAGAATATGTATGATATAACTCATCTTTTCTTTTCAGTCTATCTTCGGGAGTCATCGATGGATCATTTTCGATTTTACTTATCTCAAGACCCAGATCCGGAAGAATAAAAAATTCCTTTTGTTCCGAGGAGCCCATTGCAAGATCCTCTCTTCCCTTTTCGGTGAGATCCATCTGATTATTACGCTCTTCAATTGCAAAGTATAATTCCTCATCAATCTCGGGCATTCTTTTGGCATTTTCACGGAGAAATTCAAGTTCAGTCTGCTGAAGGAGTTTCTTAAATTCGGCTTCCGAGAGAAGTTTCATCAAAGCGTTATTTTTGGGAAAACCGCGGAAAGCTCGGAGCAACAGAATTCCTGCCTTCTCTCTGTCTTTAGCATCACCGGAATTCAAAAGCTGTTCTGCTTCTTTTACAATAGATGCAACAAGATTAGACTGTTTTCTGAACAGCCGTTCAACACGGGGTTTCATTTCATCAAATTTATGCTCCATTGATCCGACAGGTCCCGAAATAATCAAAGGAGTTCTGGCCTCATCGATCAGCACGGAATCCACCTCATCCACTATCGCATAATTGTGGCCGCGCTGAACACAAAAACTTTTTTCACTTGCCATGTTATCACGGAGATAATCGAAACCGAATTCATTATTTGTACCGTAAGTGATATCATTAGCGTACATCTTTGCCCGCTGCTCGGGATCCATTGTATTGATAATACAACCTACAGTCAATCCGTGAAATTTATAAATCTCACCCATCCATTCGCTATCCCGTTTTGCCAGATAATCATTTACCGTAACAAGATGCACTCCGCGGCCGGTTAACGCATTAAGATAGACGGGAAGTGTGGCTACAAGTGTTTTACCTTCACCGGTCGCCATCTCTGCGATTTTTCCTTTGTGAAGAACAATTCCGCCCATCAACTGAACATCATATGGAATCATTTCCCAGTGAATTTTATTTCCCGCCGCATCCCAGGATTTCCCGACAAGTCTTTTACAGGTTTCTTTAACAACCGCAAATGCTTCGGGAAGAAGTTCGTCGAGAACTACCGCGTAATGTTCCGTCAACTCATTCTCAAGCTTTTCTATCTCGTCGTAAATTTCATGCTTATCTACAGTAAACTGATCATCCAGGAGTTTATTTTTCAACTCTGAGAGTGGAATCTGAATATCTTTTGTCGCTTCATAGATACGTTCTTTGAATTCGGTGGTTTTATTCCGGAGTTCATCGTCGGTGAGACCATTAAGTTTTTCAAATTCTACATTTATCTGCTCTACAATAGGCCAGTATTCCTTTACCGCACGCTTGTTTTTATCGCCAAAAATATTTTTGAACAGCGTACTTATCATCAATTGCTCCTTTTTTTTCGGCAGGCAAGTTAAATAAAGGGGTTCTGAAATGCAATGAAACTGCGTTTATAGGCGCATTTCTGCACTTCATTCCTGCTTACTACATCACCGCGTGTGAACAGCCATTTATTTCGGGATTTTGCAGCGATAGTGCGATTTAATTTGACAAGAACTATTTTAACCATCGAGACTTTAAATAGGTATTGAATTTGGCCGGCAATAAATTTCATTTTTCCGCAGGATTCTTTGATAGACTTATCGAGTTAACAGATGGAGCCATTCCATCCGTGCTGCTGGAGAACGTTATAACTCAACTGGAAAATGAAACACAAAAATATTTTTTTACAGCCTCCTCTGAATCAAATCTTATAAGGATCTTTTCCGCAGTTTACGATTCTACCTTTTTTTTCAGAGATTTATCAAAATATCCGCACCATATTGAAATTCTTGTTGCTGTAGCCGCGAACAGCAATTATCTCACGGATATAGTCGTTCGGAATCCTGAATTCTTATATCAAATTTTTGACCAGACTTATCTTTCTATCACACCCGGATATGATCAATTTAAAAATGATGTAGAGGGAATCCAACGGTTCCGCTCATTCACCACAAAATTAAAATTCTTGAGACAAATCAAAAAACGGCATCTATTGCGAATCGGGCTTTCCGATATTTTGGGAATGACAGATCTGAAATCGGTAACAGGACAACTTTCTTTTCTTGCAAAATCAATTCTTACAAAGCTGTTTGAAATAAGCCATGATGAAATATTAACTAAGTATAGATTGCAGGACATTAATGTGAAATATTGCCTTTGTTCTTTGGGCAAACTGGGCGGGAATGAATTGAACTACAGTTCCGATGTTGATTTAATTCTTTTCTATGATAAGAATGAATCGTTTGAATTAATAAACAAGGATTATCAGGAAATATTAGCTGAGGCCGCTCTGTTATTCATCAAGTCAGCTACCGAGATTACAGGGTACGGATACATTTACCGGATTGATTTTAGACTGCGGCCCGACGGTAAAAACTCCCATCTCTGTAAAGAGATGGTCGAATATACTAAGTATTACGAGACAAGGGGTGAAGACTGGGAACGGCAGATGCTGATTAAACTCAATTTTATTTGCGGTGATGAAAAACTTTATTCACGATTTTATGACTTCATACAGCCATTCATTTTCCCCCAGTCTTTTTCAGAATCTGTGAAAGATAAGATCAGAGAAATGAAAATTAATATCGAGCGACAGAATGTTGAAAGCGGAAATGTAAAAACATTCAGCGGAGGAATTCGGGATATTGAATTTTCCGTTCAGGCATTGCAGATGATCAACGGTGGTAAAACCAAATCGCTTCGCAATCCGAATACTATGGAATCGATCGCGGCTCTCAGTTCATTTAAATTACTAAAAAAGAAAGAGAGCGGTCTTCTAACCAATGCCTATATATTTTACAGACGAATAGAACATTATCTTCAGCTGATGGATGACAGACAGACGCATATAATAACAGACGATGAAGAACATTTAAACAGAATTTCATTTTTCCTCAATTTCAATTCAGTCAATGATTTTAAACAAAAGTTAACATCTTTCCGGAATGATGTGCGTTCGGTTTACAACAAAATTTTATCCGCCAAAGACACACAGGGTCAAATTTTTCTTAAGGAAATAAATATTACTAACAGGGCCAAGGCCGAGAAAAACATCGCTTATCTTAGAAGCGGAAAAGGAATAATAGAGCGGAAGGAATTTGATGTACGCACAATCGAAATGTATGATGTTATTGAACCGCATCTTCTTAAGTTTTTAAAAAAGGCAGCCGATCCCGACAAGGTATTAGACAACTTTGTTAAAATTATACAAGGCACAAAATTTCCCTCGATATGGTATCATGAGTTGGCAAATAAAAAATCTTTTATAAATTTTTTAAATATTTGCCAATTCTCTCAAAACGCAGTTGATTTAATTTCTTCTGGAAAAGAAACAGAAGATCAATTTTTATCTCATCGTGTTTTCGTTAAGAATATAGAAGATATGACCGCCATTCCTATGCGGGAAACCACTCTTTGCCTTGCAGTTCAGCATTCACTAAAGCTAATAAGCGCATACCGCTTTTCGCAAATCCTTACATCTGTGATAAAGCAAAAGATCGCGTTTGTTTTGGAGAATTATAGACCCTCGTACAAATTTTTTGTCGGAGGACTTGGAAGTTTCGGCGGCTCCAACATGGCTTTTTCGTCAGACGTGGATCTGATATTCGTCGCGGACGATATCGAATCTAATCCGGGAATTCAAAAAGAATTTCAAAACCTGGCACTCAGTTTTAATGATGCGATAAAACCGTTTACAGTCGATTTCAAACTCAGGCCTGAAGGCAACAAGTCTCCCCTTGTATGCGGAATAAACGAATACGAAGATTATCTGAACAAGCGTGCGAGAGTTTGGGAATTTCAAGCGCTTCAGAAATTGAATTATGTTTCAGGCGATAAAAAATTATTTTTGAAGTTCAGAAAAATCATTTATAATCGTATTAAAGCACTGAATCCAGAGGCCGCCCGTAAAGATATAATTGACATGTACAATGAAATACAAAGGCAAAATCTTCAAAGGGGCGGGTTCAATATAAAAAAAGACCGGGGCGGTTTGGTCACTATCGATTTTATCCTGCAATTAATTTGCTTTAATGACAATCGGGCATTCAGTAAGTATTTAGGTAAAACCGTTCCGCAATTATTTGTTTCCATTAAAGATAATATTGACGGATCCGATTTAGCTTTACTTAAAAGAAATTATAATTTTCTAAAAAACACCGCACTGGCGATCCAGAATATTTCAGGTTCCAGGAATATGATAGTATCCTCGTCCACGGCATACACCGCTGTGCTTGTTAATTTTTTGGGCTACAAGAGTTATTCCGAGTTCGAAATAAATTTGAATGAAACTATCAAATCAAATAATTTACTTTTTGAAAAATATGCTAACAGATAAGAAAAAATTTGTTCTGAAATATTATCCGTTCATAACATCTCTTTTTGTTTTTATTGTTTATCAGTTCACAATTGCTCCGGGTGTTATACAAATCGATTCCGGGGAGCTGGCATCCGTGCAAGCCACTCTTGGGATTGCCCATCCGACCGGTTACCCTCTTTTTACATTGATTGGATATTTTTTTCTCAAAATTCCGCTTCCATTTACAAAAATATTCCAGGCTAATTTATTAGCCGCTATCTGGTGCGCCCTTGGAATTCTGTTCTTTATTAAATCCGCAAAGTTGATTTTGGATGAATCGGGAAGAAAAAAAGAAGGGACGAAAAGCAAAAAAACCGGAAGTGTTCCCGATTCAGAAAAAATATTGAATGATAGCGGTAACCATTTAATCCCTGCCGCATCGATTTTGTGCGGGAGTTTAACTCTCGCTTTCAGTTCGACCTACTGGTCTCAGTCCACATCTGTTGAAGTTTATTCATTACAGATATTTCTGTTCAATTTGATAATTTTTTCTATTCTGAAGGCCTATCAGTCGAAAGAGGGCAAATTTATTAATTGGCTGTATGTTTCTGCGGCGCTCGCGCTCGGATTCGCAAATCATATGACAACTTTGCTGGTTCTCCCGTTTATTACAATTCTCTTCTTTCATAAAGAAAAATTTAAAAAGGAATCATTCATAAAAATTTTGCTGATGCTTCTCCTCTTTTTTACTTTGTTGGCAGGATTCTATGCTTATCTACCTTTGCGAGCGGCGGCAAACCCTCAGATAAATTGGGGAAATCCAATAAATTTTGAAAACTTTTTTAGACATGTTTCCGGAAAACAGTATCAGGTCTGGCTATTCGCTTCATTTGAGGCTGCCGGTAAGCAGCTTAAATATTTCCTTGCAGACTTTCCATCTGAATTCGCTTATTCGGGTATGATAATTGGCCTATTGGGTTTAGCCGCAGTTTTTAATAAATCCAGAATTATTTTTTCAACGTTGACAACAACGCTGATATTCGCGCTTCTTTATTCAATAAATTACGATATAGTTGATATAGACTCATACTTTCTTCTGGTGTATATACTGTTTTCATTTTTTGCCGTTTACGGGTTCTACCATATACTTGTTATTTTCGAAAATAAATTGGGTGTAAGAAATGCACTAATAACCGGCACTATTATATCGATGGCGCCTCTCGGATTAAATTTTAATCATGTAGATCAAAGCAATGTTCATACCTTCGAGGATTATACTAAGGTAATATTGCGAAGTGTTGAGGAGAACTCAATTGTTTTCAGCTACCAATGGGATTATTTTATATCCCCCTCATACTATTTTCAGTATGTAGAAAAATACCGCACGGATGTCGTTGTAATAGATAAGGAACTGCTAAGACGATCGTGGTACTATAATCAGCTGAGTATAAATCATCCGAATCTGTTTGACAATATGAATGATGAGGTCGCAAACTTCCTCAGATCTGTTCAGCCATTCGAGCGGGATGAACCATTTGACTCAAACGTTATCGAGAAATACTACCGAACTGTAATGACGAACTTAATTTCATCGAACGCAGTTACGAGGAATTATTATATAGGGCAGGAATTAGCACAGAATGAGATGCAGAGAGGTGAATTTTCGCTGCCGGAAGGATTACATATTGTACCGCATCTTTTGCTGATAAAGGTAGTTAAGGGAAACGAATACGTGCCCGCTCCTGATCCTGATTTCGTAATCCGTTTTCCCTCTGTACGAAACAAATATCTGGATTCAATCGAAAGTTTAATATACAACATGCTGCTTTACAGGACTTATTACGAACTGCAATTCGACAAACCCGATAGGGCCAAAATTTATGTTGATAAAATTAAAAAGGATTTTCCTTCTCGTCACATTCCGATCGATATAATCAATAAAATTATGCGATAAAGCTGGGCAAGACGAAAGTATTGGTATCGGGATAATTTTGAAAATGCTTAATTTGTATAAATAAAAAACAGATATAGATTTCAGCTTTCACCGGGATGGCATATCGATGTTTTAATTAAAAGACTCGTGAATTATGATCAGAGTGAATAAAAATATTGAGATCAGTGAGAGCGATTTAACTTATAATTTTATCCGCTCTTCAGGACCCGGCGGACAAAACGTAAATAAAGTGTCTACGGCAGTCCAGCTCCGTTTTGGAATTAATTCGTCCGCATCTCTTTCGGAGGAGATAAAATCAAATTTAAAATCCATTGCAGGAAGAAAAGTTACAAAAGATGGCGACCTGGTTATTGAAGCTAAACGATTCAGGACTCAGGAGAAAAACCGGCAGGACGCAATTTCCAGATTGATAGTACTAATTGATAAAGCTTCCAGGAAAAAGAAAAAAAGGATAAAAACCAATCCCAGCACCGGTTCAAATTTGAGAAGAATTGAAACCAAGAAAAAGATTGGTGAAAAGAAAAAGATGAGGAGATATTCAGACCGGTGGTAAAATCTTTACGCCCTTAAATACATTATTAATTCGGAACGTTCGGAAGGAGGAGAGGTAGTTGAGGCAAAAACAACAGATAAAGCACCCACATTGCAATGCAGACAGTAACAGGTATTGTAAAATTATCATCAGCCCATTCGCCTGAAGCATTTTCCGCTATCGCACCAACTGCTACTGCAACAAATCCTATAAGATATTCAGTTATGTTTCCCTCAACTTTTGGCGTCAAAATAACAACAAAACAGGAAAAGAAAAAGAAAGCGAGTGTCCCTTGCAGACTTTTGAACAGGAATTTTGTCTTGCCGAATTTTCTTCCAATAAGTGCTGCTGAAATATCTCCAATTATCAGTACGGCAAAAGCAGTAATAACAAATACTTTCGGAAAGATAAAAATTACGATAACTGCCGAGATAAGCACATAGGTTGCGCCGTTGAGGTTCTTCTTCCTGGAATCCCTTTCATGTTTCCGCATCATAAAGCCGAAGAACTTGTAAATAAACTCAGCGAGTCTTTTATCGTAGTATCTTCCGTAATCAAGAAGTAGGGAAAAGAGAGTCAAAGGAATCAGTATCGTTAATGCCAATTCCTTTGTGATGAAATAATAAATAGTCGGAATAGAAAGAGAAAACAGGTGGATCAGTTTTCTTACTACTTCGCTTTTATAGTCTATAGTTGCGCGGTCATTTGCTGTCATCTTTATCGGGAGCTTTAACAGTTTCTCTTTTTTTCTTCTCTTCAAGGAGCTGCTGAACATGATCCGGAATTACAGTATCAACTGTTTTTTCCTTATCGGCCCCGTTACGCTTTACAGGAGGAAGTTCTTCCCCCCGCATAATTTTATCTATCTCTTCACCGTCAAGAATTTCACGCTCCAATAATTCTTTAGATAACTTGTGAAGCACTTCGATATTCTCAGAAAGAATTTTTTCAGCGCGATCCATTCCTGTCATAATAATTTTTTTCAGCTCTGTATCTATATCCTGAGCAGTCTGTTCACTAAAATCTTTATGTTTTGTTATTTCTCTTCCGAGGAATATTTCCTGATCTTTCTGTCCGTAAGCAATAGGACCGAGTTTTTCGCTCATTCCCCATTCACAAACCATCTTGCGCGCAATGCTTGTTGATTTTTCTATATCATTTCCTGCGCCGGTTGTAAAACGGTTAAATACCAGTTTTTCGGCTGCGCGGCCGCCAAGAGCATATGTAATCATCGCTTCAAGATAATTTTTCGAATAAGTGTGTTTTTCATCAACCGGCAGGTATGTAGTAACACCTAAAGCCCGTCCGCGAGGAATAATCGTGACTTTGTGAACCGGATCAGCTTCAGGAATTTTCTTTGCGACGAGAACATGGCCAATTTCATGATAGGCCGTTATTTTTTTCTCATCTTCAGAAATTATCAGGCTCTTCCTCTCAGTTCCCATCATTACTTTATCTTTGGCTTCTTCAAAATCCTCCATCGAAACATTTTTCTTGTTTTTACGCGCAGCCAGAAGCGCCGCTTCATTCACAAGGTTTGCAATGTCTGCACCCGCAAGTCCGGGGGTTCCTTTCGCGAGTGTTTCAAGCTCAACATCGGTACCAAGTGGAATTTTTCTTGTGTGCACTTTAAATATTCCCTCGCGACCTTTAACATCTGGGCGGTCGACTACAACCTGACGGTCAAATCTTCCCGGCCTTAATAAAGCGGGATCAAGTACATCAGGTCTGTTTGTAGCGGCAATAATTATCACGCCGCTGTTCTGTTCGAATCCATCCATTTCAACTAACAGCTGATTCAATGTCTGCTCGCGCTCATCATGCCCGCCGCCTAATCCGGCGCCGCGATGACGTCCCACAGCGTCAATTTCATCAATAAAAATTATACAAGGCGCACTTCGTTTTCCCTGTTCAAACAGATCACGAACACGGCTCGCGCCAACACCGACAAACATTTCGACGAAGTCCGCGCCGCTGATCGAGAAGAAAGGGACTCCTGCTTCGCCTGCCACCGCACGCGCCAATAAAGTTTTTCCGGTTCCGGGAGGACCCAGCAATAACACTCCGCGCGGAATTTTTCCGCCCAGCCGTTGAAACTTGCCCGGCTCTTTTAAAAAGTCGATTATCTCTTCCAGCTCCTGTTTGGCTTCATCCGCCCCCGCAACGTCCTTGAAAGTAACTTTAATTGCAGATTCAGAAATTAACTTTGCTTTGCTCTTTCCGAAATTAAAAATGCCGCGTGTTCCGCCTCCCGCGCCGCCGCCCTGCATTCTTCTGAAAATAAAAATCCAGATTACAATAAGGCCAAGCCATGGTAAAAGTCCTAGAAATACCGTCATCCATTCGTTGGATTCTTTTACGAATGTGTATTTAATTGTTTTTTCATCCCAGGCTTTTACCTGTTCTTTAATAATCGCATCAACCATATATACCGAAAAAATCTTGACATCAACGTAACTATCGTTGATTTTGATTTTCTGCTTTTCTTTTAATGTACCTTCAAAACGGTAATCATTGACATCAGTTTTAAATATTTTTGCATCCACAATCTGATCGGACTTAAGGAAGTTTTCATACATATCATAAGTTACCTCAACAGTTCCGGAAGTATTAGAACGCATAACCGTCATTACAATTACAGCAGCGACAATCACAGCGCCCCAGCTGAAAACTGTTTTAATAATTTTGCTCCAGTCAAAATCGCCATCCGGTTTCTGAGGCGGACCGAATCCCTTCTTTTTATTATTTTCTTTAGGTTTATTGTTCTCTTCTGCCATGAACAATTTATTCATGATTTCTCGCATTTAATTTCTTTCTCCGTTATTCACTTAAAACATAAATTGAGCTAAGATTTCGATATTTCTGAGCGTAATCGAGACCGTATCCGATTACAAATTTGTTTGGAATTTTGAAGCCAATATAATCAATTCCGACGTCATATTTAAGGCTGTCCGGCTTTACAAGCAACGATGCGACCTTCATACTGGCCGGATTGTGCTCTCTGATCATCTCTTCTATGTAATTAATAGATAATCCTGTGTCAATAATATCTTCGACAATAATTAAATGCCGGTCAGTAATATCCGCGTTGAGATCTTTGACAAGTTTTACTTTACCGGAAGATATTTTTTCATCGCCATAACTTGATAGTTTGAAAAAATCCATTTCGCAATTGATCGTTATATTTTTTAGAAGGTCGGCCATAAACATAAACGATCCGTTCAGAACTCCGATAAATATGGGAAGCATTGATTTGTATTCTTCCGAGAGCTGTTTTCCCAATTCCGCTATTCTTTTCTGAATAACATCTTCGGAAAGATATGGGACAAATTTTTCGGTTCCGACCCATATTTCGTTTTTACTGTTTTTTATTTCACCCATATCTTATATACTTTTTTTGTTTTTGAATTCAATTTAACTCTTTCGTCTATTCTTAAACCAACAATCCATACAATTTGGTTCCGATTCAACAAAACCAGCTGTTTTTCCCGTCCTGATGTTGGTATTTTTTGATCAGTCAAAAAATCCGATACCTTTTTAAAATTTTTCATTCCCAGCGGCTTGAATCTGTCTCCGCTTTTCCATCTTCGTAATACAAAATTCCGGGTCAGACCGTCCGCAGAAATAAACTCTACTCTGCCTGTCGCACCGTATTTCACTTTATTGTTATCAATCAAGTCAATTCCTATTTCCATGGCATCAATGGAAACCTTACTATCAACCTTTAGTTCCGCTCTTTCGGGCAAGGTCTTTTTAACTTCCTGCAGAAGTATATGATTTTCTTCTTTTAAAGCTGAAATTGTTTTCGATATTTGAATGTGTTTTCCCTTCTGTTTATTAATCAGAGAATTTATTTTAACTGCATCGTCATATTCAAACTGATGATTGAAATATTTTTTAAAAACTGCTTTTAATATTTCACCGGCAATTTCCCCGGCGAATAAATCACTTAACCTGATATCTATCTCCAGCGATTTCCCTTTTTTCTTTACGAATTTAGAAGCGAGATAATCCGACAAATTTGCGTTTATCTTGAGAACGCCTGACAAATTCGAAGAAGATTTTAACACCGCTTCGTCAATTCTAGGATTAATTTTAGAGCGGATAAGCGGAAGAATCTGATTTCTTATAAAATTCCTCCTGTAATTATCTTCCCGGTTAGATGAATCAATTCGGTAATCGATACTCGCTTTTTTGAGGTATTCAATAATTTCCGGTTTACTTAAACAGATCAGCGGGCGGATGATGTTTCCCCTTACTACAGGGATTCCGCTCAATCCGGAAAGTCCTGTTCCCGTAAAGAGATTCATCAAAACAGTTTCCGTGTTATCGCTCTGATTATGTGCGGTAAGAATTTTATTGCAATCAAGTTTGATTGCAACCGCTTTAAGATGTTTATACCGTAATTTTCTCGCAGCTTCTTCTACGGAGAATTTATATTTTTTCGCGAAAGTCCTGACGTTCAGTTTTTTAGATATAAACGGAATATTCCTTTTTTTACAGAATTCATCGGCAAATTTTTCATCCGCATCGGATTCCTTTCCACGCAGGCCATGGTTAAAATGAAGCGCAGTAATTTGGATTTTATACTTTCGGTTGAACTTATTCAGGAAATGGAGAGCAAATACAGAATCCGGTCCGCCGCTGAATGCGACCAGAATCTTATCACTTCTCGAAATGAGAGCATTCCGGTCGATGAATTTAAAAACTTTCTCTTCCGTTTTTTTCATTTATCATTATCGATCAATTTTGAACTGCTGATTCTAAAACAAAAAAAGAAAGTCCCTTTCGAGACTTTTCAGAATATGGAGGAAAAATTTTGAGATACATTTATTCAATCTTCAGAACCTCGAACTTGATAATGCCGGCAGGAACCTTCGCCTGCACAACCTGCTTTATTTTAGTACCCATCAATGACTGTCCCACGGGAGAGGTGATAGATATTTTTCCCTGATCAATGTCGGCTTCTTCGGGAGAGACAAGAGTATATTTATAAGTTTTAGAATTGTTCAAATTTTTAACTGTAAGTGTGGAAAGTATATGCGCCTGATTCTTGGGCATATTTGTTACATCAATTACTGACGCTCTTGATAGTAAATCTTCCATTTTACTTATTCTTAATTCAAGAAGTCCCTGTTCTTCTTTCGCAGCATCATATTCGGCATTTTCAGAGAGATCGCCGTGAGAACGCGCTTCTGCAATTCTTTCGGCCATTGATTTACGCCCCCTGGTCTTCATATCGGCGAGTTCTTTTTCAAGTTCTCTGATTCTTTCTTTACTCAGATAGACAAAATTTGTCACAGGTAAAACTCCTAATTATTGCTTAGATAAAAAAAATTGCCACTGCTTTTCCGCAGTGGCATTCAAAAATTATAAAAAATCATGTTGGAATTCAACTTCACAAGACCGAATATCAGTTGCCTTTGTCGTCAATTCTGCATACTGTCCTAAATTCGCAGAAACGGCAAACTTTATTTTCTCTTTCTTCGAGTTTTGAAAGGTGGTATTTACCCTCTGATATCGAGCTTATATAAGTTTTTATGTGTTCAATTGATACTTCTATAAGCTGTTCGATGTTCTGTATCTCATCGTCTTTTCCTCCCTTTGCCCGGACATTTTTTTTGCCGAACTCATCCGAACTGTATTTTAATGAATAGATGAACATCTCGTTAGGGGAGTAGTTTTTCTTCATTTTTTTTGCAAGCAATTCCCTTGCTGCATACATATAAACAGGCAATTGAAGCGAAATTCCAGTTTTAAGATCGTTAAAGGAGGGTTTTGATCCGCCAAGTTTATAATCCACAATATCGAATGACTTATTTTTGTCATTCACATCTACCCTATCGATCTTACCCCGAAGTTTTATTCCATCAATTAGAATCGGTTCTTGGTCGCTTATTATTTTATCAGATTCTTCCGGGCGGACTCTTCCGAAACTAACTTCAAAATATTTTGGGATAAAATCTTTGTCCCCTTTTCTTTCGGATTCAAGGAACCGGTACAGAACAGATTCTTTTTTATCTCCCATTAAACCTAGAATCTTTTCCTTTTCATAAAAAGTTAGCGGGGATTTAAATGCGGCAGATTTTAATTGTTCGTCGGCAATCCGGAAAATCAGCTTTTCATATTCTTTAAAATCCTTCTCCGAGCAACCGGCCAGACCTATTTCTTTATCACGGATTGCAGAATAAAATTCATAAAATATGGTGTGGAGAATCCTTCCCATTTCCACAGCTTCAATATCCTCCGATGGCTCATCAATCGTCTTCACCCCGATAATACGTTCCAGGAAAAACTTGAAAGGACATTTGGCATATGTTTCGAGCTGAGAGATAGAATATTGTTTCTGTGAAAAGGTCTTGAGTTTTTCTGCAATTCCGTCCGATTCTTTACTATTATTCTTTTCTGCAAGTAAAATTCCCGCAAAAGGGGATTCCGCGTAAGGATCACTTCTTCTTATCTTTTCCACCGAGAGTGATTTTGATATTCTCTCCATGTCAATCGTTTCATCATCAAGATAATTCGGCGAGTGTTCCAATCCGTTTTTACCTATAAATATTTGAAGACCCTCTTTAGAGAAAATGGAATCATTGTAATCGGTTTCGCCTTTCGAACGGATAGTGAACAGCTCTTCAAATTCTTTAAGAAAAGTTGATACTACTGTTTCCCTGCCTCCTTCTGAGTCCGGATAGGTTAAAAATAGTTTTTTATTCCAGCAGCAAAGAGACTGATAGAAGCGGTATCTTTCCTCATACTGATGATACTGGGCCTGTTTCTTAAATGTACCCGAAACAAATATCTCCGGCTGATAACGTGTGGGAAAATCGCCTTCGCATAAACCGGAGAGAAAGAGATAGTCGAATTTCAATCCTCGAATCTCTTCAAGGGATGTAACCTGAACACCGTAGTTCGACTTTTCCTTTACATTAAATCTGGCCCAGTTGCATGCGGTTCTGATCTGGTCCATGTAAAAATCAATGGGGAATTTTTTGTCCGGTCCATGTTCTTTTTTAAGAAGTTCAAAAATCTCGCGAGTGGTATCAATAAAATCAGTGAAGGCCCTTATATTCTTTTCTTCATCAATTTTGATTTCCAGAAGTCTGTAAGGGATTTTTGATCGGATCACAAACTCATTAAGATGTTCCTGAAATTCTGAAATATTAATGGCTCGCTCAAAGGGTTTCAGCAGATTCGAAATTGCTTTGATGTCATCGAGCGCTTTTACATAACTGGATTTTTTAGATTCAGATTCGTCATACTCATCACCGGAACCGCCTGAGATCGAGATAAAATCCTCAAGAATACTTATCCAGTTTTCTTTGCCTGATACAATCTTAAGCTCGGAAGCTACGCGGTATAAATTGGAAACATCTATCTCACCTGTATCTATAAACTTGCCGCTGAGAGCCCGAAAAACATTTTTAAAGTAGAAATCATTCTCAACGATTTCCAGATAATTAACAATCGCCGTAACAGGATTCGAATTATCAAGCGGAGTCCGGTCCGTAAGATTAACGGGTATCCCGTTTTTGTTGAAAATGTCTTTGATAATTGATGAATAATTCTGAATTAGATTAAAAGCGACTCCGATTTTATGCGGTTCAATATTTTTTTCGAGTATTAATTTTTTTATTTCCATTGAGATTACTTCAACTTCACTTTCCCTGCTGTGAGCTGAGATTTTCATTATCCGTTCTTTTTCATCTATCTGTACGCTGTCTTTTTTACTCTGGAACAGTTTCTCCTGCAAATTCCTTTTAAATGTTTCATTACCCTCCGATGAGATGCCTTCGATCTTATTATATCCCAGCTGTGTCAATTGGCCGTAGCATTTGGCGATGTGCGAGAAGATCATTTTATTTTCTGTTCCGTAGTCAAAGCGAATGTAAAGTTTTGAATTTCCGACGGACGAGAGCTTTTCTATAATTTCAACTTCGGGATTTGAGAATTCACTGAAACCATCAAGGATTATCAGGTTTACACCGGGAAATAATGATTTGAATATTCCCACAAAATCTTTGGTTTGAAGTGAATTCAGTTTTTCATAAATATCGCCTATTTCATAAGCTTTCAGATTAAAACATTTATTCCTGTATATTTCATAAATTTCAGCAATATCAAGGGCTTTGAGTCTTTCTGATCCCTCTAATTTTTCACCTTCTTCTTTTAGTTTTTCCGGAGTTATACCGTGCCGTTTATATTCAGAGATCACACTTTTAATTCTGTCGAGGGTACCGAACGGTATCTCTTCTTTATAAGTGGATAAATATCTGAGTTTTATCTCCTGCGCACTCTGTTTTATGAACAATGTCGCCGCTGCCTCGCTAAGTGAGTTGAACGGTTCTGCATACTGCAGGAGCTTGGTAGAAATTGTTCCAATAGTCTCAATGTTGAGATCCGAAGCGGCATTCAGATCATTATTGGAGATTATCTCTTTCTTAAGATGACGGACTTTGCGGTTTGTTGGAACAATTATTAAAAGCTCGCCAAGTTTATTGTCCTTATTCTTTTGATCAGTGAGTTCGTCAAAGTTAATTGAGCGGATATGTTCCTTAGTCAGAATCATTTTTTCATTATTAATGTTTTATAAGAAGAGCGGATTTGCCTGCTTAAATCAAGACCAAGAAATTCAACAATTTCGGCGAATCTTTTTTGAGCATCATTTTTACTTCCAACCTTAAGTGTTTCCAGCTCAATATATTTGCCCAGATTTTTAACATCATCAAGATGAACCCTCGTATGATTATAGAGATATAATTTTCTGTTTTTAACAACAACTGCCTGAACATCAAAAATTTCTCCTAAGTATTTTTCAGGATTATTGCCTTCCAATTTAAGCAGCTCGTACCGGCTCCACCTTTTCCCTTTTTCATCACGCATATATTTTATAAGAGTATATGTTTTTCCTTCTACCCGAAGTTTTAGCAGACCATTTTTTATTTTATAATAAATGTCCTTTTGACTTAGAATTCCTTTATACTCGGCTCCTATCTTTTTCAGATTGTTTATCAGAATTCTGTGGGAGTGAACCTTTAATTTCAATTCCAGATTTAACGGCATAATAGAACCTTAACTAAATTTTTGTTGTTATAAACAATGAAAATGGAACATTTTAGGAAATAATTTTACCGGTTGATTTTTAACAAAGAATCCATATCTTTAGTAAGAAGCATAGCAAAAGGAAAGATAAGATGAAAGTATTTTTAGTTTTTCTGTTATTACTTCCGATGAGTTTCATTAACGCTCAAAAGATTGGTGAGATGGCTCCGGAGAAACCACCTGAAGTATTTCCTGATAACAGCTGGGGAGTAGATATCATGTTTACCGAGGGCGGATTCGGGTTGGGCACCTTTTACAGAAATAAGTTAGGCCAAAATCTTACCGGTTTTGTAGACTTTTCAATCTCCGAGACCAAAGATGACCGGGAAATAAATTATATCGATTATTGGGGTAATTCCTTTACGCCGAATAAGGTTAACCGCGCCTTCATGTTGCCATTAAATTTCGGAATTCAGTACAGGGTATTTTCAGATATATTAACTGAGAATCTTCGCCCGCATATTTCTATTGGTGTTGGACCAACAATACTTTTGACAACACCTTATGATGAGGAATTTTTCTCAGCATTCGGCAGAGGGAAAGCAAATTATGCGATCGGAGGATATATAGGATTCGGTGCCAATATGGGTACCAGCAAATCGAACCTAATAGGACTAAATGTGCGTTATTACCATACCCAGCTTTTGGGCGACGGCATAGAATTAATGACAAATAGTTTTAAGAAAAGTTTCGGACAATTCACCTTAATGCTTACAATCGGGATAATGTATTGAAGATTGAATCCGGGCCGTTTGCAGGATTCAGTAAAGAGCTTTTCAGATTTTTAAAGGATCTTGAAAAGAATAATTCGGTTGAATGGTTTCACAACAACAGAGACCGGTATCAGGAATATTTAGTTGAACCGGCTAAAGCATTCGTCACCGAAATGGCCCCCTTTTTCAGCCGTCTTAACCCCTCCGTAAGAACAGAGCCCAAATTCAATAAGACTTTGATGAGAATAAATAAGGATATGCGTTTCGCCAAAGGTGAACCGTACCGTAATTATTTTTTAATTCACTTCGGCAGATTTAAGTTGGACAGCGAATTTTTTATTTATTTTGAAGCAGACAAAGTGCAGATGGGACTATTCTTAAATCGGTCTAATGGTGAAAATCTTATTTTCCGACAGAATTTATTAAAGTATAAAAAAGAAATTATCAGCTTATTTGACAAATATGATTTAAACAACAGATTTTCGTTCGATTATTTCAGAAAGTCAGAGACTGTTCAGGCTGCCGCGAAATTTAATGCCGACAAACACATGGATCTATTTGAGAAGCATGATATGATTATCCTGCATAAAGCTAAAAAACCATCTCTAAAAATACTTGCTTCAGCTGCAATTGTAGTTGAAATGATTAATATGATTTCGTCCTTGTATCCTCTCTATTGTTTTGCTATCTCACCAAATCCTCTTGCGGAACTTCAAAAGTTTGAGGATAATTTCGGAATGGTCACTTAGTCTGTCTCCACTTAATTGTACAACCGATTGTAAAAGTTTCAGGAACAGAAATCTGTTTCCCGTCAAGCAGTTCATCAATAGCATCGCGGAGATATTTATTTTTTACATTTTCCGGTTCGTTCCAATTGTCGTCAATTTTTCCATGAAAGACCAACCTCCTTTCAGAATTGAGCAAAAATATTTCCGGTGTATGAGTCGCGCCATATGCCTTTGCCACAGATTGGGTGCTATCGTGCAAATAAGGGAAATTAAACCCTCTTGACGAGTGGCGCTCGATCATCTTCATGAATGAATCTTCAGGATAATTCATATCATCATTTGAACTGATAGCAATAATCTGCAAATTTGCCGAGTAATCCTCCTGTATCTCCATTATGCGTTTTTCGTATGCCTGCACATAGGGACAGTGATTACAGCTGAATATCACTACTATTGCTTTTTTTTCTTCGAATAAATTTAATGAATAGTTTTTTCCATCGGTGGCGGGTAAGTTAAAATCAGGCGCGTGTGATCCGATTTTTAATGTTTCAGTTGCCATATTTCCTCTATTTATAAATGAAAAATATAATAAGCTTTTTTAATAATCATTGCCGGCTAAGTAATCATCAAGATTTTTATTTTTATCTTTAATTAGTCTAAATGACGAATTAAATTTGTATCAATAAGATCATAAAATCAAGAATTATAAAATACGGAGAATAAATTGCGTTCCAATCATTTGGAGAAGTCCCTTTTTGCCGGATATGAAAATTACAGGGAGACTTTATTAAATCCCAAGCTGATCCGTTATCAAGACTTGCAGCCGTGTTATGAAACTATAAAGACCGGTAATTCCTTTACTGTTCAATTGCTCGGCAAATCTGTTGAAGGACGGGATATCAATGTAATTTCATTCGGGACGGGAAAGATAAAAGTTTTAGCCTGGTCCCAGATGCACGGAGATGAACCCACAGCCACCGCGGCTTTATTTGATCTGATCAAATTCTTTTCGGCAGATGATTCATTTAACAGTACACGGAGCAGTTTAATTGAAAATCTCAACTTTCATTTTATTCCATTATTGAATCCTGACGGTGCCGAGTTATACAAGCGGGGAAATTCATTCAATATTGATTTGAACCGTGATGCTGAAAAGCTGGAGTCTCATGAATCAAAAATACTTTGGGATTATGCCGCTAAGATTCAGCCCGAATTTGGATTTAATCTTCATGATCAGAATAGTTATTATACTGCCGGCAGAACAGATAATCATGCAACAATTTCTCTTCTGGCGCCTCCTTCGGACCACGTGAAGAGTATAAATTACACCAGAGAAAAGAGTATGCAGGTTATCTTAAAAATATTTGAGACGCTTAATAATTTTATCCCGGATCAAATTGCAAGATATAATGATGATCACGAGCCGCGTTCATTTGGCGATACTTTTGTAAAGAAAGGAATTAGTACAATATTAATAGAGTCAGGATACTATAAATCCGATCCTGATAAAGAATTCGTCCGCAAATTGAACTTCATCTCTCTCATTTCAGCTTTCAATTCAATTGCAGAAAGGGATTTTGAAAAAACTGATTATACAAAATATTTTTCTATCCCGGAGAATCAGGAGCTTTTGTTCGATCTGATCTTGAGAAATCTTACACTGAACTATAAAGAGGAAAAATTCAAAATTGATATCGGTATAAACCGTAAAAAAAAGTGGAATTCTGTAAGTAAGGAATTCATTTATACGGGAACAATTGCGGAACTTGGTGATCTCTCTTTAAATTACGGCATCGAAGATTATGATTTAAATAATCATCAGATCAGCTGGACTGAAAAACTGGCCGTGGATGAGCCGGCAGATTTCGTCCTTGAAGGAAAAGAGAAATTGGTAATCAAAAATGGATTTTTATATCCGCTTGGTCGATTAAATAAATAATAAGTTGAGATCAATTTGGTTATTTTAAGCTATCAGTTATCTACTTTAATGAAAGATAAGAATGCGCGCAATCAAAAAAATATTGAGCGAAAAAGAGTTACAGAAACGTTATGCCGAGTTTGAAAACGAAGCTGTCCCGCATATGGACGCTGTTTATAACTTCGCTTTACGAATGACAGGTGATGAAGATGATGCAGACGACCTGGTTCAGGAAACTTTTATGAAAGCATTCCGATTCTTCGATAAATTTGAAAGAGGCACTAATTGCAAAGCATGGTTGTTTAGAATACTGAAAAACTCCTTCATCAACGATTACAGAAAACAGAAAAAGGAGCCGGATAAAGTAGATTACGACGATATTCAAAATTTCTACGAAAATATTAAATCGAATGAAGTTGATTCCAGACATTACGAAATGGACGCTTTCAGCAATCTGCTTGACGATGATATTTCGAAAGCTATAACAGAATTGCCTGAAGATTTTAGAACAGTCATTATACTTAATGACATAGAGGGATTTACATACGAAGAGATAGCAGATTTTGTTGATATACCCGTCGGAACTGTCAGGTCCAGGCTTCACCGGGCCAGAAAAATGCTGTACGTACAACTGTATGATTATGCCAAAGACAAGGGATTTATAAAAACCGGGAAATCAAAAACCTAATGGAATTACAGGAAGAAATAACAGCTTATGTTGATAACCAGCTGCATGATCAATTAATCACTTTAAGGATGCGAGAGTTGATAGACCTGGATGCTGTTATCCGTGATGAATTTTTGATCCAGAAGAAAGTTAAAATTTTGCTAAGCACAAGATTTGCGTGCGGATGTTCTTCAAAACGCCTTCAGAAGAAAATTCTATCCAATATCTCTCGGATGTGATAATATTATAAAATAAATCCTACGGTAAACATGCTCAATTTAAAAAACATAATTGTTCCTACAGATTTCAGTAAAGTTTCCGCCACTGAATTCAAATATGCGAAAGATTTCGCTGAAAAAATGGGCGCAACAATTCATTTGATAAATGTTATGGAAAAAATTCCCCCGTTTCTTCAGTACGGGGCTACCAATTCCTCCGCTGCCGAAGAGGCTGAGAAGGCGGAACAAAAATGTAGGGAACGGCTTGAAGAAATTGCGGAAGAAATACGTGACGATTCTATGTTGAATATAATCCCTGTTTTTCGCAAGGGGATTGATTATGAGGAAATAATCAGCTATTCGAAGGAAGTTAAAGGGGATATGATAATTATCGCCACTCACGGCAGAACTGGCATATTTCATACATTACTTGGAAGTGTGGCTGAAAAGGTAATCCGCTATTCAAATTGCCCTGTTCTCGTAATATCCAATGAGGAGAATGAATCATAGTCGGATTTGATTATTTAGAATGAATTTTCTAAGTTTAGCCCTCAAAATTAAACAACAATAAGGCAGGTGAATTAAGTTGGTCGGAATCACAGTATCGGAGAACGAGAATATCGATAAAGCGCTGAAGCGTTTTAAGAAAAAATATGAGCGTTCAGGAGTACTTAAGGAATTCAAGAAAAGAACTTTCTTTGTAAAACCATCAGTTGAAAAACGATTGGAAGGCATTAAAGCCAAACGAAGAGCTTCGCGCGAGCAGTCACTGCGTGACAGAAGAGGTTAATTAAAAAACCCGCCATTCGGCGGGTTTTTTGTTATTTATAACTCTTATGATTATTTGCGTAGTGCTTTTTGAAATGCGAAGTGATTTTTTCAAACGCTTCGTCTACCGTACTGCAAAAATCAAATATTTTTAAATCTTCCTTACTTATCATACCATGTTCAATAAGAGCTTCAAAATTCATAACCTCGCGCCAGTATTTTTCGCCATAAACAATGACCTTAAGGGGCTTTGAAAGCTTTCCCGTCTGTATTAATGTTATCACTTCCATCATTTCATCCAGAGTACCAAACCCACCGGGGAATGCGACGAGAGCTTTTGCAAGAAACGCAAACCAGAATTTTCTCATAAAAAAGTAATGAAATTCAAATGCAAGCGAGGGATCGACATATTTATTAACAAACTGTTCAAATGGAATGCTGATGTTCAATCCGATCGAGTGTCCATTGGCCAGACGGGCTCCTTTATTGGCTGCTTCCATTATTCCCGGACCCCCGCCGCTGCAGACAATAAACCTTTTCTCATCGACTGGAAGGGACATTGACCATTTGGTAAGTCTCTTTGATAATTCAACTGCGTCTTCATAATACTGAGACATTTCAAGCTGCTTAAGAGCTACTTCAAAATTTTTCTTTGCCGCCGGGGTCTTTCCGTTTTTAAATTCATTTACTTTTTTCAATGCGTCTTTTTTACACAGGATGCGTGCGGAACCAAAAAATACAACGGTATCACGTATCTTATTCTTTTCGAATCTTGCCTGTGGTTCATAAAACTCGGATAATATTCTGATAGTGCGGGCATCCGTCGAATTTAAAAATTGTAAATTATTGTACGCCTTAGGCGGCGCCTTGTGTTCGATTTTCATCAGTTCACCATTATAAGAAATATAGAGGGGGTAATTGAGCTCCTGCCATTTTACCTTTTAAAATGGAAAAGCCCTCAAACTTGAGGGCGATTTTCCCGAAATTATTTTTGTGTTGGTGGTGTTGCAGAGCGTTGCTGAGGTAATGCTGGGGCAGTTGGTACTGTCTGCTTCCCACCCTGAATAATGCTTTCCCGCTGCTCACTGGTTGTTTGCCCCGGTAGAAAGAAAAGGTTTATTACTATTGCAAGGACCATTAATAAAGAGCCCAGCCACCAGGTGATTTTGCTTAGAAAATCCGCGGTTCTTCTCGTTCCGAAAACAGTTCCGAATTGACCTGAGCCTCCGAAAGAGCCGGCTAACCCGCCCCCTTTACTGGATTGCAGCAATACAACAACAATTAACAGAACTGAAATAATTACAGAAATTGTGATTAATAATGTGTACATATTCAACTCCAAATTAGATGTAGCGAGGGAGGGATTCGAACCCCCGACACATGGATTATGATTCCATTGCTCTAACCTACTGAGCTACCTCGCCAAAAATTCCACTTATCAGCCCAATCTTCTTTTAAAAGCAGGAACAAAAACGGATCGTAAATATAATGGTTAGAGTCCCAAACTTCAAGCAATTATGAACTATAGAATTCCGGCATTTATCCCGTGATACCCAAACTTCTTTTGAGCCTCCCCCAACTTCTTCCACAAGATGACGAAAAGAGCACTTTTTTATACTATCTGAGCCGGAATTCTCCGGGCCAGCTTGACAGCACCAATATCTATGTTATATTCAGATTCTTCAATATATAGAGTTGAATCGCTTTCGAAGAAGGTAGATAAAAACAGGGGCTCCAACTATGGCCGTCACCGCACCGACTGGAAGTTCAGAGGGAGATATTATAGTACGGGCAAGTGTATCGCATAGAATTAAATATGAAGCTCCTATGAAAAAAGATGCCGGTAAAACAACCCTGTTATCAATTCCAAAAATCATGCGGCAGACATGCGGCACAAGTAATCCCACGAATCCGATTATTCCGCTTACAGAGACCAGAGTACCAATCATTATACTTGATAATAGATAAGTATAATTCTTAAAGAAAGTCGTATTCAAACCCAGCTGTTTCGCAGATTCAGTCCCGAGACTCAGGAGATTATACTTATTGGAATTGAGTATTAGAAGAAAAGACACCGCAAATGTAACGGGCAGAACAAATTTCAAATTTTCTTTATCAGCAATAGATAAATTTCCCATCAGCCAGAACACAGCGGTTCTTAAAGAATCATTCAGCATTGTCATCATAAGTAATATTGCGGCGGAGAAAAATGCGCCGACCATAACACCGGTAAGAAGCAGTACATTCGGTTCAAGTTCACCGAATCTCTTTCCAAGAAGAAAAACGATAATCATTACAATTAAAGCTCCTGAAAAAGACAGAAGCTGTGTTCCGAGAAATGAAGCTCCAATAAGAAAGGAGAGAACGGCTCCGAAAGTACCTCCGCTTGAAATACCCAAGATGTACGGTTCTGCAAGCGGATTCATCAACACTGCCTGAAATACGGCTCCGGCAATAGATAATCCTCCCCCAACCGCGACCGCATAAAGAACACGGGGCAGACGAATTTCCAGAATAATTTTTGTGATTGTCTGATCGGAATTTCCGCCGAAAAAAGCAGAAAAAAGTTCTTTCAAACCGATATTAACAGGGCCGGAACTCAACCCGATAATTATAGTAATACACGTTAATATTAAAAATAAAACGAGTTGTAATGAGTATCGGCCACGGCTTAATCGCTTAACTGATTCCATAACTCATCTAATAATTCAGGGATACCGGATTTTATTGCGGATGAAATAATAAGGATCGGGCCGTCATAACCTCGGATCTTTTTCTTTTTAATTTTAGTTAGTTCCGATTTCTCAATGAGATCCGCCTTTGTAAAGCAAAGTATTTTTTTCTTTTTGCTCAAAACTTTTGAGTACTGGTTAAGTTCCGCCAATAAGGTTTTATAATCGCCTGCATAATCTTCAGAAGTTATATCAATCATTATCAATAATATTTTTGTCCGCTCAATATGACGTAAAAACTTCAGACCCAACCCCTTCCCAATATGTGCGCCTTCAATAATCCCGGGTATATCCGCAACGGTTATACTTCTAAAATCTTTATACCGGACAATACCAAGATTAGGTTCAAGTGTAGTAAAGGGATAGTCTGCGATTTTCGGTTTAGCATCGGAGATTACAGAAATGAGGG
>PGYS01000014.1 GCA_002839795.1 Ignavibacteriae bacterium HGW-Ignavibacteriae-3
TGAAATTGTTTAAAGCAACTGTAATTGTTAAGAGAAGACCCAAAATATTAGATCCCGAAGGGAAAGCCGTTGAACAAGGCGCCAAACTGCTCGGTTTTAATAATGTAAAGAAGACCCGTATCGGAAAGTATATTGAATTTTTTGTAGAAACAGGCGATAAACTTACGGCTGAAAAAGAGGTGCGTGAGTACAGCGAAAAACTCCTCTCTAATCCTATTATGGAAGATTTCGAATTTACTTTAGAAGAAGTAAAATGAAACCGAAATTTGGCGTAATAGTTTTTCCCGGTTCCAATTGTGACCATGACGCATATTTTGCAGTAAAGAAAATATTGGGATACGATGCTGAATTTATATGGCACAAGGAAAATGATCTTAAAGATTCCGATGTCATCATCCTCCCTGGCGGATTTTCGTACGGCGATTATTTAAGGACGGGCGCAATTGCGCGCTTTTCCCCTGTTATGAAAACTGTTAATGATTTTGCGGAAAAAGGCGGGTATGTTATTGGAATTTGCAACGGATTTCAGATTCTGCTTGAGCTTGGATTGCTTCCCGGGATAATGATGAAAAATGAATCGTTAAAATTTGTTTGTAAGGATGTTCATCTGAGAGTAGAGTCCAATTCGAACATCTTTACAAAATCTATTGATCAAAAAATCCTTAAAATTCCTGTAGCACACGGCGAAGGGAACTATTTTACTGATGAAAAAACTCTTAATGAGCTGGAATCTAACCAACAGGTTTTATTCAGATATGTGTCAGGTGAAGGGAAAACGGGACAGGAATTTAATCCGAATGGATCATTGAATAATATAGCCGGAATAATTAATAAAAAACGGAACGTGTTAGGACTTATGCCCCATCCGGAGCGCTGCTGCGATCCCGTACTTGGGAACACTGACGGCGCGTTATTGTTCAAGTCTGTGGCAGATAATTTATAGTTTAGTTCATCAATAATTTTGCCGGTTATAAACTAAACTCACTGAGTTTATTTTTCAAAAATTTATTTAATGAAGGTTATTATGGGAAATCTTGGTGCAGGCGAAATACTTCTGATTGTATTAGTTATACTAATACTTTTCGGATCAAAGAAAATTCCTGATCTGGCGCAGGGAATTGGCAAAGGGATGCGCGAATTCAAAAAAGCTTTGAATGACGTTCAAGAGGATATTAAAATTTCCGATAAATCAGATTCCAACAGCGATAAAAAATAATTACAGATCTTTTCCAAAATCTTCCGGTGATCTCATTTGCTGAAATATAAAAATCACTCTGAAAAAATTTCTCTGATCAGGGAAGGGAAACTCTCCCTGCGGGAGAATGTATCGGATTTCCTCAAGTTAATCAGGGAAAAGCCGGAACTCAACGCATTTAATTCTGTATTCGATGACTGCGTCGGATATTCTGAAGCAATTGAAACTAAAATTAAAAACGGCAATTCCGGCAAGCTTGCGGGAATGGTTGTTGCGGTTAAAGATGTTCTGGCAATCGCAGACCGGCCTCTCACCTGTTCATCAAATATTCTCAGAAATTTTACAGCGCTCTATAATGCCACGGCGGTACAGAAACTGATTGACGAAGACGCAATAATAATAGGGAAAACCAATTGCGATGAATTTGCCATGGGCTCTTCGAACGAGAATTCGGCGTTCGGAAATGTTCTTAACCCGGTGGATATTACCCGGGTACCCGGCGGATCAAGCGGCGGTTCCGCTGTTGCAGTAGCGGCGCATCTCTGCGATGTATCATTAGGCACCGATACCGGAGGCTCTATAAGACAGCCTGCGGCATTCTGCGGTATATATGGATTAAAGCCAACCTATGGAAGAGTCTCCCGGTATGGGCTTACCGCTTTTGCTTCATCTTTCGATACCATCGGGCCTTTCGCTAAAAACATTGAAGATATTGAACTTGTGCTGTCAGTAATTTCCGGTTATGATGAAAAAGATTCCACCAGCAGGAAAATGGGGCACACGGTTTCCGGTTTAAAAATAAATTCTGAAGATAAATTCAAAATTGGATTGCCTGTTGAGTATTTTGGTGACGGATTGAATATGGAGATCCGTGATAGCATTCAGATGAAGATTGATCTTTTGAAGAAAAACGGTCATGAGATTATGAATATACAACTGCCTCATACTGAGTACTCCATCGCCGCCTATTATATTCTAACAACAGCTGAAGCATCAAGCAACCTTGCAAGATTTGACGGAGCCAGGTACGGTTACCGCTCCGCAGAAAGTAATAATTTATCCGGAATGTATATGAATTCCCGGACTGAAGGATTCGGATCTGAAGTAAAACGAAGAATAATGCTGGGTACTTACGTCCTTTCCTCCGGTTATTACGATGCGTATTACAGAAAAGCCCAAAAAGTGAGAAGGTTGTTAAAAGAGGATTTCGACAGAGCTTTCGGAGAAGTTGACTTTATTTTAACTCCGACAACACCTACTACAGCTTTTAAGATCGGTGAGAAGACAAGCGATCCCCTGGCCATGTATCTGGAAGATATTTATACTACATCAGCTAATCTTGCCGGTCTTCCGGGGATAAATATCCCTGCGGGGTTTGATCAAAAAAATCTGCCTATCGGAATGCAGCTTATGTCGCGACAATTTGATGAAGAAAGATTACTTAATTTCTGCAGGGTTTTTGACATGTAAAATTCCCTAACCTTTCTTAATTTTAACCTGTCAATTTTTGAAATCAATAAACAAGGAATAAATATGAGTATTCTACTCGACAAAAAAACACGAGTTGTTGTTCAAGGTATAACAGGCGGCGAGGGTTCGTTTCACACCAGACAGATGATGGAATATGGCACTAATGTAGTCGCCGGAGTTACTCCGGGTAAAGGAGGCCAGAAATTTGAAGATACTAATGTTCCCGTCTTCAATACATTAGCCGATGCGGTTAAGAACACGAAAGCCCAGGCATCAGCAATTTTTGTTCCCCCTGCATTTGCTGCCGACGCTATTCTGGAAGCCGTTAACGCCGGTATTAAATTAATTGTTTGTATTACCGAAGGAATTCCAACTAAGGATATGATTGCTGTCTACGATATTATTAAAGAAAAGGATGTCCGTCTTGTCGGTCCGAATTGCCCCGGTATTATTTCCCCCGGTAAAGCAAAAATCGGAATCATGCCCGGCTTTATTCATAAGCAGGGAAAGATTGGTGTGGTATCCCGTAGCGGTACCTTGACCTACGAAGCGGTAAAACAGTTGTCCGATCTTGGAATTGGACAGTCTACATGTGTCGGAATTGGCGGAGATCCGATTATCGGTTCAAGATTTATAGATGTTATCAAATTGTTCAATGATGATCCGGGTACTGAAGGAATTGTGATGATTGGCGAAATAGGCGGAAGTGCCGAAGAGGAAGCCGCAACTTTCATCAAGAAAAATGTAAAAAAACCGGTCGTAGGATTTATAGCCGGAAGAACCGCACCTCCGGGAAGAAGAATGGGCCACGCCGGCGCCATCATATCCGGAGGGAAAGGTACGGCGGAAGAAAAAATGGCGGCTATGAAAAAAGCCGGCATTCGTGTTGTTGAAAGTCCTGCTGAAATCGGTATCACTATGAAAAAAGCTTTGGATAAATTGAAAAAACCGGTCACGAAGAAAAAAACAATAGTAAAAAAGAAGGCTGTTAAAAAAGCGGCCGCAAAAAAAATAATATCTAAGAAAAAATAAATTTATTAATCATTCCTCACCGGGCCTTTATTGAAAGTCCATGAGATATGCGGTAAAATAATTTACAAAAAGGAGAGAAAGTTTGAACAATAAGACACTTGCAATTCTTAAACCCGATTGCGTAAAGAAAAATCTGATAGGTCAGGTTGTAAATAAAATTCAGGATGCCGGCTTTAAAGTCAATGCAATGAAGATGGTAAAATTAACACCGGATTCAGCCAAGGGATTTTATGAGGTTCATAAAGAAAGACCTTTTTTCAACGACCTGATTGCATATATGACTTCCGGCCCATGTGTTCCTATAGCACTTGAAAAAGAAAATGCGGTTGAAGATTTTAGAAAATTAATCGGTTCTACGGATCCGACCAAAGCGGCAGATGGAACAATAAGGAAACTATTCGCCGAAAGTATTCAGGAAAATATTGTACATGGTTCCGATTCCGGTGAAAATGCAGCGAAAGAGATCCTCCACTTCTTCTCGCGCAAAGAGCTGCTCGAAATAAACGGTTTCTAATAATTTTGTACTCTCCCCTCCCGGGGAGAGTATTTCACTCATAAAAAGAGAAATAAATGAAAAAGTATACTATTAAAATTGCATTACTGTTTTTATTCCTCGCTATTATGGTGGGTTGCGGGAAAAAAGAATCCTCACAAAATGCTGCGTCAATTAATCCGGATAATCTACAATCAGTGGATGTCAGCGGACAAAAAATATACTTAAAGTATCAATTTGCTAAGGATGATAAATTACATTATAAGTTAACGACTATAACTAATACTCTACAGACGATAAAAGCAGATTCATTACTAAAATCTTCGGCTGTTCAGACTCTGACATACTTTTTTGATATTAATGTAGTTGAGACAGACGCGAATAATGTTGCCGAGCTCGCGGTAAATATAGCCTCAATAAATTTTGCGGGGGATATTAACGGGCAGAAGATGAGTTACGATTCCAAGAAAGTTACAAAAGAAGATAAAGATAAATTTGCAGAATTTGAAGTGATTGTCAATTCGCCGTTCCGTGTCCGCGTAAATCAGAAAGGTGAAATATTAGATGTGACAAGAGTTGATAAAATGATAGACAAAATGATATCGATCAGACCTGAGATGAAAGAGATGACTTCAGATCAGAAATCATCAATGATGAAGAATATCATTGAGGGTGAGTTAAAACCAAGGACACAACTGCTTTTCAGAGAAATGACTTCCGTTCAGGTGGCCAAGGATTCAACTTGGAAGCGGTCAACACCGGCATCGCTCGCAGTTTTTCAGATTGAAAATACATCAAATTTTAAAGTGGATGATTTCATAAAAGTAGGCGACGATAGGGCCGCTAAATTATCCGCAACTTTAACTTCGAAATGGAGCGGTGAGAAAAAAGGCAGTGAGGAAGGGATGAATTTCCTCTTTGATGATCCAAAGGTAACAGGCGGCGGAACAATTATTTTTAATATTGATAGAGGACTTCTAATCAAAAGTGAAACATCGACTACTGTTGAATTGGGCGTCCAGATTGACAGTAGAGATGCCACTCAAAAAATGCGTAAGACAGTCAGAAAGGACTTATCGACAAACAAGAATATCGTGGAATTATTATAATAGACAATAGGAAGAGACTGTTTCAGAACTGATATTATTCAATGCTGAGACAGTCTCTAATCCGGCAGGCCCGATTATTATAATTTATCAGGATTCTTTTTTTACTCCCACAACTATCTTAGATCCTTCAACCGCCTTGACAATAATTTTTACATCATTGTCAATGTAATCCCCTTCGGTAACAACGTCAATTCGCTGACCATCGATAATTGCGCTTCCGGCCGGCCGCAGAGTTGTAAGAGCCAATCCCTCCATCCCTACAAGATGCTCAAATGACTGTCTGGTTGCATATCCCGACTTTGTAACGATATTATCCTGCAGGATCAATCTGTTCCAGATTCTGGATTTCGGCAGCAGTTTGGAAAGAAAAAAAATAAATACAGCGGCCACAATAAAAACCGAGGCAAGCTGGATTATAGCAACTGATAAAATGGAAAAGTCATTCATACCGAAATCTGAAACAAGTCCGAAGAATAAACCGCCGATCATAAATAGAATTCCGAGAATACCAAAAATCCCGAAACCGGGTATCACAAATATTTCAATGAGTATAAGAGCAACTCCGATAATAAAAATTATTATCTCCACAACTGAGGCAAGGTCAAGAATATAACTTGATCCGAAAAAGAGCGCGAGTGCCGCAACAGCCAGAGTTCCCGGTAAACCCCATCCGGGAGTTTTTATCTCCGTAAATATACCAAGCATTCCCACTAAGATCAGCAGTGATGAAATAATAGGATTATTAAGAAAACGGACAAAGTCTTCTGCCCAGTTGGTAACTACCGGAACATCTATTGAATCCTGAAGACCGAAGGCTTTCTTCACATCCTGAATACTCGATAGAACGGTATCTGCCATTTTATACTTATGCGCTTCCTCCGAAGTCAGTGTGATCAATTGCTTTTCATTGTCATTCAGATCGCTTACAATTATTGTCTCATCTACCATTCCCTGAGCAATGTCGGTGCGGCGTCCGTTTTTTTCGGCTGTGGCTCTCATTTCGGAGCGCATGTAAGATTGATATTTTTCTGATTGCTTCTGCCCCTCGGCATCCACAACGGTGGTAGCGCCCATAGAAGCACCCGGCACCATTACAATTTTTTCGCACGATAAAGCTATTAAAGCACCCGCCGATATTGCTCGCTTATCAATGTAAGCTATTGTCATAACTTTACTGTTGAGTATGGCATCCTTTATCTTGGTTGCTGCATCAACCCTTCCGCCGAAAGTATTGATTTTGAATATTATCGCAGATGCCTTATCATTCCCCGCCTCTTCGACAACTCTTTTAATAAATGGAGCTAAACCAAGGTCGATATCACCCTCGATATTGGCAATGTACACTTTGGAAGTTTGCGCGGAAAGATTGGCGATAAATAAAACGGATAGTAGTACAAATAATATTCTTTTCATCATTGTTTTTATAATACCTCTTAGAGTGGAAATTTTACAATGACTACTTAGCTAAAAAGAACAACTAATTCAACAATTGTTTCTTAACGTTTGGCGAACGCATAATTGAGCATCTTGTATACAAGTTTGGCCGTTACAAAATTTGAAGCGGTGCTGAATTTATTAGGTGCTAACTCAACTACATCAAAACCGACAATATTTTTTTCAAGTCCGATTATTTTCAGAAGATTCATTGTTTCATCCCAGAACAATCCGCCCGGTTCGGGTGTCCCGGTAGCCGGCATAAACGAAGGATCGAACCCGTCAACATCAAAAGTTATGTAAACATTTTCTGTTAAATTCTTGGCCACCATTTCCTGCCAGTTCTCTCCATACATCCCCAGCTTTATCTCGCGGGCATAAAAAGTTTTGATCTTTTTCTGTTTCCTGAAATCGGCCTCATCCTTGCACTGTGCACGGATACCAACCTGGACTATTTTTGTATTGAATTCGGCAACTCTCGCCATTATACTGGCGTGAGAATATTTTGATCCTTCGTAATCCTGCCTTAGATCAGAATGGGCGTCAATTTGAAGTATCGAAAGATCGGGGAACCTTTCATTGTGGGCAAATATAGGGGCTGTGGAGAGCGAGTGCTCACCCCCGAGCGTCACGACAAATTTACCGGCGTCAATATGCTTTACCACCTCTTTGTAAATTTTTTCAAGAGATTTTTCAACAGAAAGTTTTTGAAGATTGAGCGGTTCAAGAGTGCATATTCCCTTTTCAAAACATAATTCAAGGTTCTGTTCTTCATCGTAAAATTCTACAAAATGAGAAGCGCTAAGAATTTCTGCCGGACCTTTAGCGGTTCCTTTTCCATAGCTGACAGTCTTTTCCAGAGGAGCAGAAATTATAACTATTTCAGAATTACCATAAGTCGAGAATTCTTTTTCAATCGCGAGAAAGTTTTTCCTGACGCCCAATTCTTTCATTTTACTTTCCTTAAAAATGGTCTCCCCTCTCATCAAGAAATGGAGGGGAGAATATTATGCGTAAATTATTTATCGCTGCTATCTTTCAATACAACTGCTACAGCGGAACGTTCAAATTTCATTTTGATATTATTACCAACGTCAATTAATACTGCTTTTTCCTCGAGTCCGGCTATAGTTCCATGCAATCCTCCGGTAAGAACAACTTTATCACCTTTCTGGATTGCTTCGAGCATTGCTTTCTGCTCTTTTGCTCTCTTCTGCTGCGGACGGATAATCATAAAATAAAATATTGCAAAGATGGCTCCGAACATAATCAGTGTGCTGATCATACCGCCGCCGCCTTGTTCACCTTGTGGTGCCATTGCTAATAAGATTTCCATTTACTGCTCCTATTTTGTTTGTACATTTATTGAAATTATTTTTGAGTAATTCTCTTTCCATTCTATGAAAGATCCGTCAAGAATTCTTTTCCTCGCCTCCCTCACAAGATCCAGATAAAATGTCAGATTGTGAATGGTTGCAAGTTCAAGAGCCAAGACCTCTTTTGCATTAAAAAGGTGTCTAAGATACGCGCGTGAAAAACCGGTACAAGTATAACAGCCGCAATTTTCATCGAGAGGTGTAAAATCATCCTTATAGGCGGCATTTCTCATAGATACAATTCCGCGTGATGTAAACAGATAAGCGTTACGCGCGTTACGAGTAGGCATCACGCAATCAAACATGTCAACACCTCTTGCTACAGCCTCAAGAATATTTTCCGGCCGGCCGACACCCATGAGATATCTTGGTTTATCTTCAGGAATAAAATCAGTCGTGAAATTTACCAAGTCATACATGGATTCAGCCGGTTCCCCGACGGCAAGACCTCCGATTGAGTATCCATCGAAATCAAGCTTAACAAGATCATTTGCAGATTTTTCCCTCAGATCCTTATATACGCTTCCCTGAATAATCCCGAACAGGTACTGTGAATGGCCGTACAGCGGATTCGATTCATCAAAAGCCTTTTTATTCAGGACGGCCCACTCTGATGTAAGTTCCTGCGATTTTTTAGCGTATGCATATTCACAGGGATAAGGTGTGCATTCATCAAGAGGCATTATGATATCTGCGCCGATACTCCTCTGAATCTGAATGACTTTTTCAGGAGAAAAGAAATGTAAAGAACCGTCAAGATGGGATCTGAATTCTACTCCGTCAGGCTTAAGTTTTCTTAAATCGGAAAGGCTGTAAACTTGAAATCCCCCGCTATCCGTGAGGATAGGCCTTCTCCAATTCATAAAACTGTGTAAGCCGCCTGCTTCCTCAAGAATTCTGGTACCGGGTCTTAGGTAAAGGTGATAAGTATTTGAAAGAACAATCTCCGCGTTTACATCTTTTTCAAGAGCTTTCTGAGTAATGGCCTTTACAGTGCCCTGAGTTCCAACGGGCATAAAAATGGGTGTTTTAACAATTCCATGATCGGTTTTAAGTTCGCCGACCCTTGCCTTCGAGTTTTTATCTTTATTACTGACGGAGAATTTTAACAATATACTTTTCTTAAATTTGGTGCGAAAGATAAGGGAAAATCGGAACATCTTCCATTACCGGAAGAACCGATGAGTTATTTTTGACCATTATTCCAGTATATCAGACGATAAATCTTTGGCTAATTATTGAGTCGGGAACTATGCAGTGCTTCCTCCTCCCAAATATTCTATAACGGTTAGATGAAATTATTTTATAAAATAAATCCAACAGCCGCGATGGAAATATTTTTAACAGCCGCAGCATAATCGGATTAAATTCCAGAATCTCAAGGATTTGCAGAATTGCATCGGAGTGAGTGAGCAGTTTACCCTCATTGATTAACATAACCGTAGATTCGGAAATGTTTTCATGATTATTATTAATCAAATAGTTTCGCGAAAATTCCGATTGAGACGTTGAATAAAAAAATATATTTTTCAAATCACGGCGAATGATAAAATTTACCGCATTATTACATAGATTACAGATTCCGTCAAAAACAATGATTGGATGATCAATATTGAGATGAGTCTTCAACAACAAATTCAGCCTCCAACTATTTTCCCGCGCCAGCCGATTATTCCCTCTTTAAGATGAAACACGCGCTCAAATCCCATCTTAATCATTTGCACACAGGCCGTGCGACTTCGATTGCCGGAGCGGCAATATATCATATATATTCCGGACCTATCAAGCGCATCGATTTTTTGTAAAAAATCGGGCTGATATATATCGTACAAAACCGAATCCGGAATTCTTGCAAGAACATATTCTTCGAAAGTTCTTACATCTATCAAAACCGAATTATTTTCCTCTAATAGTTTTTCAAACTCGCTGGAACTCAGATTGAAATCTTTTTCATTTATAGACATGTGTGAATCGGAAGTGTCCACTATTTCTCCAGTAATTTTCGTTCTAACAAAATGGCGATCTAAAAAATTCAATCAACAGGATCCGGATCAATGGTAAGTTTTATAAGGTCTATTTTAGTGTTGTCCGATTTAAGAATTACAATTGTAAAATGATCTATCTTGAAAGATTCCCCTTTTTTAGGAATCCGTCCAAGTTTGTAAGTGATATAACCGGCAATAGTTTCATAATCGCCTTCATGCACTTTAATTTCCATCTCCTCAATCAGGTAATCGATTTCAACTTTACCGCTGAGCAGATATGAATTAGTGTCGAGTTTCTTCGCAACCTTCTCATTAATATCATCGAACTCATCCCTTATTTCGCCTAATAGTTCCTCAATCAAATCCTCAACTGTAATGATTCCGGCTGTCCCGCCGAATTCATCAACAACTACGGCAAATGAAAATTGTCTGTCCAGAAACTCATTAAGCATTTCCATACTTTTTTTAGTCTCGGGAACAAAAGCAACGTCGCGCATAATTGATTTTAGATTTTCGGGATTTTTAAAAACATCTTTCGTAAACACTATCCCTTTTATATTATCAAGATTTTCATCGTAAATAATTATTTTCGAATATCCCGAGTCAATTAGCGTTGAAAGAACTTCGTCCATTGACCCGCTGATATCCACACCTATAATATCCGTCCGGGGCGTCATTGCCTCATAGACACGCTGTTCACGTATATCTATTACCTTGCTGATGATATCGGATTGTTCTTCATCCATCTTTCCGGCGTCTGAACTTTCTTCAATAAGATTCTGGATATCCTCTTTATCAAACAAATGAAGCAATTCTTCATCTTCCTTTTGATTGGTCCTGCTTAATACCATTGAAATTTTTGAGATGGTTCTTACAAAAGGATACAGTATAACTGTAATTAAACGCAATGGAACAGCCGAAATTAGAACAAGCCGGTCGGCAAGTTCCCTTCCCAAATATTTAGGGATTAATTCTCCGATGATAAGGATCAGTGCGGATGAAATAAGCAGAATGGAAAATTCATCCCAGCCGAAAAACTCAAAGAGAAAAATCGAGCTTAAAGAGGCAAAGGTTATGTTTATAATATTATTAGAGATGAGTATGGAGGAGTAAAACAGATCGGGATTGTTAATAAAATAGCGTGCGTTCCTGGCCGAAAGATTATTTTTCCTTGCACGGATTTCCACTTTTATTTTATTGGAAACAATAAAAGCGATTTCTGTGGAAGAGAATAAACCACTTAATATTAGCAGAACAATCAAAATTAGAAGATCATTGATCATAATTAACTCAGGATGGGATCCACATTTTATAAAAATAAATAATGAAAATGGCCGATGCGACATATAATAACAGATTTATTATCATTGGGATATCCGTCATCAGCACTTCAATTACGTTTTCTCCCCGGTCCTTTTTATAGACGAGGTACATATACCTGAAAATACCGAAGATCACAAACATAGTTGTAAACACTAATCTTTCAGTGCCAAAAGATCCAACTGTCCTCTCAGACACAGAATAGAGCGCGTAACTTAAAATAACCCCGCTCCCTGTCATTGCCGCAATCTGATCGATAAAATTCAGGGAATAGTCCTGCAACACTTTCCTTTGCTCAATCGCGCTGGTACTATTGGCTATTTCAACGCGTCTTTTCATGACCGCGAGAAATAATGAGAGGAACAAGGTAGTCAATATCAGCCATTTTGAGATATAAACAGAAATCAGGAGTCCTCCGCCGATAACACGAAGCATGAATCCGGATGCTATACAAAAGATATCAACTATTACAATCTTTTTAAGAAATGCAGTATACAATATATTGATCACAACATACACCCAGACGATCATCATGAAATTCCGATCCATGCTGAATGTGATAACTATCAGAATTAAATAGAGGAGTGCCCCTATAATTTTAGCGTTTTGAGCGCTTATTTTTCCGCTCGGTATAGGCCGGTCCTTTTTGAGAGGATGGACGGCGTCATTAGGGGCATCAACAACATCATTAAGAACATAAACCGCGCTCGATGCAATGGAAAATGTTAGAAAACCAATTACAAGAAGAGAAAAATCCCTAGGATCGAATATTTGTTTGGCAAACAGAGCCGGAACAAAGATAAAAAAATTCTTTGGCCAGCTTGTAATCCTAAGAAGTTTGAAATATTTCCCGACACTAAAAAACAACTGACTCCTCGTATATCCCGAAATTCTTTTTCAATTCTTCAACCATTTCGCCAAGTGTTACATAATTATTGGCGGCAATAATAAGAACCGGCATTAAATTTTTTCCGTCCCGCGCCGCGCTGCTTAATTCATCCAGACTTTTCTCAACGGCTTCCTGATTTCTGCTCTGCTTAAGTTCTGCCAATCTCTTCTTTTGGCTGACCTCAACTTCGGGAGAAATTTGCAGAATCGGTATATCAACTTTTTCATTCTCTTCAACAAAGTCATTCAATCCGACAATTATTTTTTCTTTTCTCTCAAATTCTTTCTGATAACGGTATGCGGCATCTGCAATTTCTTTCTGAAAATATCCATGTTCAATTCCCTGGACCACACCGCCCAGAGAATCTATCTCAGCAAATATTCTCTCTGCTTCCTCTTCCATTTTATTGGTAAGTGCTTCAACAAAGTAACTTCCGCCAAGCGGATCCACAGTATTTATAACTCCGGTTTCGAAAGCCAGCAACTGCTGTGTTCGCAATGCAATCTTCACAGCTTTCTCGCTTGGTAAAGCCAAAGTCTCGTCCATAGAATTTGTATGAAGAGATTGTGTCCCTCCTAAAACGGCCGCCATCGCCTGAAATGCGGTGCGTACAATATTATTCTCAGGCTGTTGAGCCGTTAACGTGCAGCCGGCGGTTTGAGTATGAAATCTAAGCCACCATGAGCGGGGATTTTTAGCGCCGTATTTTTCTTTGAGCCTTTTAGCGTAGATTCTTCTTGCTGCCCGGTATTTCGCAATCTCCTCAAAAAAATCAAGATGTGAATTAAAGAAAAAAGAAAGACGCGGCGCGAATGTATCAATATCCAATCCTCTCTCAAGACATGCCTCTATATAAGCAAATCCGTCCGCTAGTGTATATGCAAGTTCCTGTGCCGCAGTGGAGCCGGCCTCGCGGATATGATAACCACTTACAGAAACCGGATTCCATTGTGTTACTTCATTAGTGCAGTATTCTATCATATCCGTTATAATTCTCATTGAAGGAATAGGCGGAAAAATAAATTCCTTTTGTGCGATATATTCCTTAAGAATATCATTTTGAAGAGTTCCCCGCAATTTATTAAAACCTACTCCCTGCTTCTGAGCAACAGCAAGATAAAATGCAAAGATCATCGCGGC
Organism: Ignavibacteriae bacterium HGW-Ignavibacteriae-3; assembly: GCA_002839795.1. GTDB lineage: Bacteria > Bacteroidota > Ignavibacteria > Ignavibacteriales > Melioribacteraceae > Fen-1258. The sequence goes on from PGYS01000014.1 coordinate 13,444, forward strand.
CGGTGAATTTATCGTCATTGATGTAGATACTTTGTCCAGTGGAATTCCATCGAAAAGAAGTTCCATATCCTGCAAGGATGAGACCGCTACACCGCATATTCCAACCTCTCCGTTGCTTAAAGGCGCGTCGGCATCCCATCCCATGAGTGTCGGTAAATCGAATGCCACAGACAATCCGGTCTGTCCGTGTCCGAGCAAATATTTAAATCTTTCATTTGTATCCTCGGGAGTTCCGAATCCTGCGAACTGTCTCATTGTCCACACTTTGCCTCTGTATCCGCTCTGGTGAATTCCTCTGGTGAAGGGGTATTCTCCCGGAAAATTTATCTCATCAACAAAATTCTGACCGTCCAAATCTTCAGGAGAGTAAAGAGGATTAACCGGCTCTCCGGAAACCGTAGTGTATTTTCTCCCCTCATCCTTAGCTTTTGCTAAATTATTAAGGTAGGCCGATTTTGATTTTTTGTATTCGGGTGAATTCATTTATTCCTCTACTTCCTGGATTACTTATTAAACATTTTATTTCTGAATCTTGGTTTGTCCGCTATCTAGTGAGGGAAAAAATACAAAACATCAGAAGATACCGCAACAATGTTAAGTTCTTCCGAATCTTTTATCGAATTCCTCCAGCGGAATCTTAATTACGATGGGTCTGCCGTGCGGACATACATACGGCATGGATGTGGCGAAAAGTTTATCGACCAGAATACGCATCTCATTTTCCGTAAGTTTATCACCAGCTTTGATTGCCGCTTTACACGAATATGATTTGGCCAGATTATCGCGCACTTCAAGTTGGCTTAATTGCTCATTTTTTCTGTATTCGTGAAGAATATCCAGAAGGGTCTCCACTTCATGTTCAACTTTGACGTCAGAAGGAATACCCACAATTAACACCGTATTCTTAGGCTGAAATTTAATTTCAAAACCCAGATTTGTTAAATAGGGCTCAAGTTCCTTTGTAAGCTGATAGTCCGCTGGATCTAAGTTAATCTTTTGAGGAAAGAGAAGATGCTGGGCAAACGGAATGTTTGCGTCAAACGACTGCATGGCCTTTTCATAAAGGATGCGCTCATGCGCGACATGGGAATCTATAATCATCAAGCCGGATTTAATCTGCGTTAGAATGTATTTATTATGAAGCAATACAAGAAAAGGAGTTTCATTATTCTGAAGAGAGGCATTCTCATGATATACTTCAGTATTTTGTCTGTCATCAAAAGGGGCTGTAACCGGAATTGCTGCTGATCCCGAATTTATTTCACGGTTAAGATCATTAAATAATCTGTCTACTTCTTCGTCGCTAAGTATCGCAGGTCTGCGAAGAGATTCGTTCCTCTGATTTGAGAATGGCCTATCCGTGAAATCATCTTTATCAGTTTTCCGAAAATCCCGGAAACTCAGGGATTCCCTATCAGACGGTGCGCCATTAAAAGTCATGCTGGGTATAAGATCAAAACTTCCTATAGTTTTTTTAATTACGGCCTGAACAAATGAATGTATTTCGCTCTCATCATCGAATTTAACTTCCAATTTTGAGGGATGTACATTTACATCAACTTTTTTCTGATCAATATTCATATACAGAACGAAGAATGGATAATCACCTTTTTCAAGTACATTTTCGAATGCCTGAAAGACGGCATGGTTTACAATCTTACTCTGTACAAATCTCTTGTTCAGGAAAAAATACTGTGATCCCTTGCTCCTCCGCAAATAAGCCGGTTTTGCCACAAATCCGGTAAGCGAGATATAATCTGTCAATTCCTTCACTTCGATTACAGCATCCAGAATATTATCGGCAAATACAAGCTTCATGCGCTCGTGAATAGAGGATTTCGGAAAATCAAAAACTATTTCATCGTCATTGTAGAATTTGAAACCGACTTCCGGATGACTGAGAGATAACTTTTTGAATGTTTCAATAATATGTTTTAGTTCAGTCTGGTTGGTCTTTAGAAAATTGCGACGAGCCGGGACATTGTAAAAAAGATTTTTAACAGAAATTGATGTGCCTTTTGAGAACGATCCCTTTTCTTTGGAGATGACGGAATTATCATCAATTTTAATAAATGTTCCCAGTTCCTGATCACGTCTTTCCGTTTTTAATTCGAATATGCTGACGGAAGCAATTGATGCGAGCGCCTCGCCCCTAAAACCAAACGTACCGATCGCTTCCAAATCATCCAATGTTGAAATTTTACTCGTAGCATGACGCTGAATTGAAAGAAGGGCATCATCTTCATACATTCCCTCTCCATCATCGGCAACCTGGATAAGAACTTTTCCTGCGCCTTTTATCATGATATCGATATTTTTCGCACCTGCATCAATTGAATTCTCGACGAGTTCTTTAACCACTGATTCAGGACGGTTCACAACCTCCCCGGCTGCAATTTTATTGGCAAGATTTTCCGGGAGTATTTTAATTTTGTTATTCAAATGCTTCCTTACTTTTGATGTACTATATTATATGAATTTCAAAACAGTCAGAGCCCTTCAAAACGTGATTTCTATTTAGTGCTGTCATATTTAATGACCCGGGATGGCTGAGGAATTCCAATAATTCATAAAACCGCACTCAGTACGGATCGGGGCACAGTCCACGGCGTGCCTTCATGTAATTTTTTTAATAATCCGGCTTCCTAATATAATGATGTACGGTGAAATCCGTGAACAATTCATTCGAATCCAGCACCCATTTTGTACCATCGATCTCCGGGAAATAAACATCTCCTTCTGTTTCAAAATTCATTTCAGAAATAATCATTTCATCGGCGTCAGAAATTATCTGTTTATAAATTTCTCCTCCGCCGATTATAAATATTTTCTCATACACGCTTGTCACGCAGAATTTCAGCGCCTGCTGCAGTGAAAAGAAAAAGACAACTTCATGGTATGGGGAAGAATACTCCTGATTACTCGTGACAACGATATTCAATCTTCCCTGAAGGGGTTTGCCTAAAGATTCCCATGTTTTTCTCCCCATAATAACAGGGAAACCGATCGTATTTTTTTTGAAAAACTGAAGCTCCTCTTCTGAATGCCACGGTACCTTTCCATCTTTTCCGATAATATTATTTTTTGAAACCGCGGCGATTAATATTTTTTTCAATAATATAACCTGAGACTGACATTAATAAATCTACGAACTCCGGATTGCACATTTACATTGACAGATTCCTCCGCGTAACCCGGCAAACGAAGTTTAATAGAATAACTGCCGGGGAGTAAACTTGTGAGACTATCCGGCGTAACTTTTCCGGTTCTGCTGTTCTCAAAATAAATCTCCGCCCCGCTTGGAAAGGAGGAGAGATAGATCCTGCCAGTTTTAACTTCCTCCTGAAATTCGATAATATTTTCCCTGCAGCTCAGGAGCGTTATTATTAATAATATAACCAGTAAAATTCTTTTCATCAATCCTTCTCATCAAAAGGTTTCGGGGGAATATCAAACCATAAGATCAGATTCGCAATCCAATAATTAATTCCCCAGCTAAAATAAACATTTTTTTGATCCGTATGGAGAAGCTAACCGGAATAGAGAGATTCTCTTCGAATGGCGGGAGCATGGTATTTATAAAAGGTAATTAAGTCCTAATAATAAATTCCAATTTCTGATATCTGCTAGTTTTTGAGTCCCTTTAAAGTTATAAAATTCAATTATAAGCGGTGCTCCGCTGAAAACCCACCATCTGAGTCCGTAACCCAGTTTATAACTAAAAGCCGCGAAACTATCGCTATAATTTCGAAAATCATTTATTATGACCATACTTATTCTGATAGACCCTCTGACATTTCTTTCTCTGAGGGACAAACCGGCTCCCACCTTAAAATATCCTTCTACCGACGGAATCAAATCTGTAATGAGTACGGCGTTAACGAAAAAATTATACAAATCATAAGTGTAATCCTGCTGATGATAATCGTTCTGCACATCAGTAATACGGAAAAGACCTTTATAATTTGGAACAAGAGAACCGCCTAGTTCCAGAGTCAGGAAATTCAATACATTGTATCCACAGGCCGCTTCAATCCCGGATGTCTGCTGCGATAGGTAGTGAGGTCCGATGAACCATCTGTTTCTTTGAAGAATAACCGAGTCTTTCAATTCATGATCGGTGTCATAGGGATTGGAGTAAATATATTTCAGCGAAACATAAAGTTTGTGCCGTAAATTGATTTGACCCTGAATTTGAGAATAAAGCGCTGACGATGCGACTAAAATATATATCCAATATTTTATTATTCTCACCCCTGCTCCAATTTTTCAATAAAAAGAATTTGCGGTAGAATAATTTATGTGTATTACTTTATTTCAATTTGTCGCTGCCAGATCTCCTTCTCCAATCTCCTTTCCTCCCTTTTTCTGTTAAGATCTTCTCTTGCCTTTAATTCAGCCAGACGATCGTTAACCGAATACTTGAAGACAAAGCAAAAAAGATAGAAAAATCCAAGAGGGACAAGAATAAATGCAGCAAGATGACCGTAAATGACTCCCAGAATGATGCAGATGATGAGTGGAATAATTACCGAGATAAAAAATGAAATGAGCCATGCAATTTTCTTCTCTTTGAAGAGAACGAAAAGGAGAAAAGGGGTGAATAAGGTTGCAGCTATAATTGCCAGTAATAATGTAAAACCCCAAGCGTATGACAGAAAATAAAACACGGCAGTTGATAATTCATAGTTCAAATACCGGCTCATTTTTTCAAGATTATACCGTTCACTTGAAACAATATTGATATCCAAAATGACCCTCCCCTCTTCTCTCATGTTGAATTTTATGATTACGGGTTAATGGAGAACTGACCCAAATCTTGAAGCTTGATTCTTTTCCGGCCCTTCACCAGGGTTTCTTTAGGCCAAGTGTTTCAAGTTTGTCCTCAAACTCGAGGCGTTCACGGTTTCGTGAGAGTTTACCGTTGATCTCATTCAGCCATCCGAATTCCTCGGCAAGTTTTTTTGCACCTGCTGCATCCCCGGCAAAAAGAATTTTCATAATTTCAATTTCAGGACCGGTAAAACTCATAGAGTTCATTCTGTAATCCTGGAAAGCTTCCCATGCTATCGGGCACCATCTGCTGACAATTTCATTGCCTATTACACTTGCGTAGCTTCTTATTTCAATCTGTGCATGAGAGTCCATTCGCAGAGCCAGAAAATTAAGGAGATTATGAAGATCAATCTTCCAGTATGCCTCGGTGTAGGTGGAAAGCGGCAGATCTTTTCTTGCCTGTTCCCTTGCGACGCCCAGCTGAAGCCGTTCCTGATAAATATCCCTCGCAAACTGCTGAAGTTCCTCTTCGCGCTCGGTTAATTTTGATCCGATTGCATTATCAAAAAAACCCTCGCTCCCCTGTTTGTTATCTTTCGCCTGAAAACGCCATTCATCCGGATCAGTTTTTTGTGTTGAATCTATAGCCAGGGAATACCGCGTAGAGTATTCATTAACATTTGCGGTACGATGACGTATCCACTGCCGCCAGGTATCCATCGGCACTCTAACATGAAGTTTTATTTCACACATCTCAAAAGGAGTAGTATGGAAATTTCTAAGCAGATATCTGATAAGTCCCTTGTCCTCATTAACTTTTTTTGTCCCTTTTCCATACGAAACCCTTGCGGCCTGTACGATCGACTCATCCCCTCCCATATAATCAATAACACGTATAAATCCGTCATTAAGAACGGGGAATTTTCTGCCCAAAATCTCTTCGAGTGAATCTATTTTGATTTTTTCCAAACTTTCAAACTGTTCTTCCATCTATCTTCCATCTGATAAGGGATTAAATATTTAATTCATACCGGATATTTTTTTTGTAAAGTGGTGGATTATATCTTTACTTATTTTTCTGCACGCAATTTCAATTCCCTGATCTATTTTTTTAATGGATTCTTCCACCGAATCAAAATATTCGGAAAGTTCTATCACTTTCAGATTCTCAATTTGCGGAAGGGCGCCTTCGCTGTTACCGCAAAGAATTGTGATGGGTACATTCTTTTCGGCAAACTCGTTTACAACTATGAATGCCCCTTTATTAAGGAAAGTCTGCTGATCCAATTTTCCTTCTCCGGTGATTACGAGGTCAGCATTGGAATCATCCGAGTGCATTTTGAGATCATCACTTATAAACTGGCTGGCATATTTTAGATCAGCGTCAAAAAACAAATTCAGGCCAGCTGCAAGCCCGCCGCCTGCACCGCTCAACTTATTCTGGGTCTCTTCATCTATTTCGAGTTCATCCAGCATATGTGAAAAACCCTTCTCCATCTCCTTAGCTTCCTCGTCGGTTGCACCCTTCTGCTCGGAGAATAAAAGACTTGCTCCGTCAATTCCAAGTAGAGGATTTTCGACATCAAGTATAACTTCTAATTTAAATGGAAGGGGAACTTCCGGGACGACTATCTTAACTGCGCGGCTAAAATTTAAAGGCAGGACTTCCAAACGGTTTTCCTGAGCATCGTACAATTCCATTCCGAACGCCTCCATCATTCCCAGGCCAAGATCATTTGTTCCGGTTCCGCCAATACCGATTACTATTTTCTCTACTTCCATAATTCCGGTTGTAACGGACTCATAAATTTGAAGTAGAAGGTCGCCGAGACCTTTAGAGGAGAGCATCATTGGTTTCCTGAATTCCTCGGGAATAATTTTGAGACCAAGAACTTCCGCAGATTCTATAAAAAGTGTTTTGCTTTCAAGAATATAGCCGACAGGACAGAAAAATTTATCAGCATTAAAGGGGGTCGAAATTTCAAAATGAAGAAATTCCACCCCGAAATTTCTCTGACAAACTTGAAGAAAACCATCGCCGCCATCGGAGATGGGTTTCAATGAAAATTCTATGTTGGATTTAATTTCGTCCGGAAGTAATCTGAACAATGATGTTTTTATCATTTCGGAAATTTCAACTGAGTCCGCGCATTCTTTAAAACTGTTGGGTGCAACGAGAATTTTAAATGGTTTTGGTGTATTCAATCTGTTCTCTACTTTTTTAATAAATGGTCAAAGGCGTTAATTAAATTATTTTTTGTAACCAGAAGATCCTGCGAAATTATCTTCACCTCTCCTATAGCAGGCATAAAATTAATATCTCCGCTCCATCTTGGTACAATATGAAAATGGAGATGAGTATCAATCCCGGCTCCGGCAGCTTTTCCCAAATTGGCACCAAAATTAAATCCCTGCGGATTCATGGTTAAATCAAGTGCCTTAATGGAGAGCTGTACCATTTCCATCATTTCTGTCATTTCATCCTGGCTCAATGCACTCATGTCGCTTTGGTGCCTGTAAGGAATTATCATCAGGTGGCCGCTGTTATACGGATACAGATTAAGCATTACATAGCATAAATCATTCTTGCAGACCACCAGGGATTCCTGACTCCTAATTTCTTTTTTGGGCGCTTCGCAGAATACACACTCATCGGAGTCTTTCCTTGTTTTGAAAGAATCAATGTAATTTGAACGCCACGGTGACCAGAGTTTTTCCATAAATAAAAAAGGCGGAAGTTGATATTACTTCCGCCTGCAATTTAATGAGAATATATTTATTCTGCTTCTTCTTCTTTGTGCTTTTGATATTCTTCAATAACTTTTGCTTCAGTCTCTTTTGGTACTTCCTCATAATGCGAGAAACTCATTTCGAACATTCCGCGGCCTGAAGTCAAACTTCGTAAATGTGTTGAATATTTGTGAAGTTCCGCGAGGGGGACTTTTGCCTTTATAATCTGAAACGATTCATCAGAATCCATCGTCTGTATTTTACCGCGTTTTCCGGAAATATCGCCCATTACGTCGCCCATATATTTTTCGGGGATCTTAACGTTTATATCGTATATCGGTTCAAGCAGCATCGGTTTAGCCTCAAGAAATCCTTTTTTGAATGCCTGCGAAGCTGCAATTTTGAATGAAACTTCATCGGAGTCAACGGCGTGGAATGTACCATCGAATAAAGTTACCCTCACATCAACTACCTTGCTTCCGGTGAGAATTCCCTTTGTCATTATCTCCTTCAATCCTTTTTCAACCGCCGGAATGAATCTTCCGGGCACCACGCCGCCTACAATCGCATCGACGAATTCATAACCCTTCCCCCGCGGCATAGGTTCCAGTTTAAGGTGAACATGGCCGTATTGACCCCGTCCGCCGGACTGTTTCTTATGTTTATATTCTGAGTCTTCGCATTTACCTTTGATCGTTTCGCGGTAAGGAATTCTTGGTTCAACCAGATCGACTTCCACACCGTAGCGATCTTTAAGTAATTTGATGGCAAGATTTAACTGTAATTCTCCCTGACCGGAAACAATAGTCTGGGCAATTTCACCGTCGAATCTTGTGTTCAATGTTGGTTCCTCTTCATGAGCTGTATGCAGAGCGGCGGAAATTTTGTCCTCATCACCCTTTGCCTTTGGTTTTACGGCAAACCTGATTACCGGCTCAGGGTATTCAATTGCGGGGAGCACCACCGTAAAATTCTTTGAAGAGAGAGTATCTCCGGTATGACTGTCCTTCAATTTAACAACTGCTCCGATATCGCCTGCATTTAACTTCTGCACATCTTTTCTGTTGTGTCCGTTTAATGTATAAATCTGTCCAAGTCTTTCTGATTTTTCTCTGCGGGTATTGATAAGATCCATTCCCGGAGTCAATGAGCCGGAATAAACTTTAAATATGGAAAGTTCACCGACATGCTGTTCGGATAAGGATTTAAAGATAAGAAGGGAGACTTCGCCATCGGCATCGCATTTTATTTCAACTTTATTTCCTTCTTCTTTCATAACCGCTTCCACAGGATCAACCTCGTTGGGGGCAGGAAAATATTTTGCTGCAAAATCCAGGAAAGTATTATGACCAATACCTTTTGATGCAGCCATCGCAAAGGCAGGGATCAATCCCCCGCTGATAATAGCAGCTTTCAATCCTTGCTGCATTTCATCATCTGTTAGACTTCCTTCTTCAAAGAATTTATTCATTAATTCTTCGCTTGATTCGGCGACCTTTTCAATTAGAATTTCTCTAAGTTTTTCTGCATGGGCTTTCAAATCGGCAGGAATATCCTCTTCCATAATTTTTTTGGAACCGGCCTCGCCGTAGGTGACCATCTTCATTTTAACCAGATCGATTAGTGAATCGAAATTAAGTCCTTCTTTTACCGGAAACGAAACGACAGTAATATCATTACTCAAATGAATTTTGGCCTGAGCGACAGTTTCGAAAAACTTTGAATGCTCATTATCGCATTTGTTAATAATTACCGCAGCCGGCATTTTGTTTTTCTTAACCAGATCCCATGTCTGCTCCGTGCCGACTTCAACACCTTCGAAACTCTTAATGACCGAAACCGCAAGATCCGCAACATGCAAAGATGAAATAACTTGTCCCACGAAATCCGGGAAACCGGGTGTATCAAGAACATTCAGCTTTGTATTATTCCATTCAAAATTAAGGGGAGAGGCAGCAATAGAAATAGCCTTCTCTATTTCATTTGAATTAAAATCCGATGTTGTGTTTCCTTCTTCAACTCTTCCAATACGATTTATTTCTCCGGCGGTGAACAAAAGAATTTCCGAAATCGTAGTTTTACCGCTCCCTCCATGACCAATAAAGGCTATATTTCTAATAGCCTCTGCATTATACTCTTTCAAGATACATTCTCCTTAGTTTGAACAAAAAAAATTACCTCTGTTTGAAAGCATTCCAGAAAGCAGATGCGCCCTTTGCTAATGCTTTAATTTTTTTGATGAGATCTTTGGCAGGGTACTCAACATCATGCAAATTTCTAAGAGAAGTGAGACCTGAAATTCGTTCCCGTATATTTTTGATCGCGCCGTCGATCTCTCTCCAATAGCCTTCTACTTCGGAGACAACACGATTGGCACGATATGATATTTGTTCAAGGTTTTCTATAACCGGATTAGTCTTTTGAATTAATTCCTGAAAATCCCTGATAACATCCTCCACTTGTCTGGACATTTTTCTGAGATAATAAATAGTAAAAATGCATAAAGCGGAGGAGGATATTATTAGCAATATGAGTAATACTTGAATTACATCCATAATATTTTAAGCTTCCTTTTCGGTCTTATAAGCATCCATTCCGGCTTTAATAGCACTTTTTAATCTCTCGCTCTCTTTCTCTATTTTTTCTTTTCCGACCTGAGCGGCGCTGCCGGCTTTTCCTTTAGCCTCGCTGAGAATTCTTTCGGCTTCGTCTAAAAGTGTATCTACTTTTTCCTTTGTCTCAGCAACTAATTTTTCTGATTTTTTCTTTCCTTCATTGATCAGCTGATTAGCTTTATCTTTTGCTTTTGAGATATACTCATCGGCATCCTCTATAAAATCCTGAGATTTGTTCTTAATATCCTCACGAAATTCTTTCCCTGATTTAGGGGCGAAGAGAAGAGCAATAATGGATCCAACCGCGGCACCAGTCAGCAAACCGATCAGTAATCCTTTTCCCATACCATTTTCTTGATTCTGCATAATATTCCTCCATTATTATTATTGAACTAGTTCTAAAATATAAACAGTAGCCTCTAAAATCAAGGATATAAAGGTCGGAAAGCAAATAGATATGAACAGTTGTTAATGTAAATATGTACAAATTCTTTACAAAAAATTAAAACCAATTTTCATCTCATTTACTTCCCGACTTCCTCTCCTACAATACAAAACAGGCAATGCTGTTTTGTTTGACTGTACATGATTATTCAACTCAAAGCTAAAAAAGCAGCTTCTGATTCGAGCAGTGAGTAATTCCAAACTTACTTCTGCATTTTGTTGTATTCATCGACTGCCATTTTTTCAAGTGTTGATCTCATTTCTTTTGGAAGAATGACAGAATCATAATATTTGCCATCCTTCCCTTTTTCACTTGGCGGTGAAATAAAAAATCCATTCACACTGTCTACCAGACGGAATCCCTTAATAGTGATTTCATCCGGAGTCTGGACATCAAAGAAAGCGGCCATTTTTCCGCCATCTTTTTTTTCGAGCGGGTTCATTCGGACAATTTTCATAATGATCTCCTTTAAGTTGTTATTTAAAATGAATTAAGAAATAATCCCCTTTTCACAAAAGTCTAATGTGAAAACTGGATATTTATCACTCCATTAAAAAGTACCAAATAACCACCAACAGTAAGTTCTTATCAGCATCAGGCAAAAAGATATTTAATTCTACCGCGGAAGAAAATAAAATCTTTTCCGATTACAGAAGTTTCTGAACTATGAATTGAGAGACCCGGATAAAACATTAGATGAAACAATCTCTAAAGTACCCCACAAGATGGTAATGACTGACGTGAAAAAAGACAAATGCGATTAAATTATACCATCGAATTATTCTGAAACCTATTCCCCGAACAACTACTATATGTAATTTAATATTTAGGAATTAAAAGTCAATATTTATTTGAAAAGATTTTTATAACAATGAATTAACCCAAATCCCGAACGTGGAAATTTTATTCCCGGAATAAGCCAGAACACTGACTGATTAAATTATTGCGGCCGGATAAGTGAGCTGAGGGTTAGTTTATTTGTGTCTGTCGTGAGAATAAACTGCAAAATTGCAAATCAAAGTATTTCGAGAAGCGCTTTGTAAACTTTCTGAAGAGGGAGTCCCACTACATTGTAATAACATCCGTCAATCTTTTTGACGAAGACCGCTCCGAAATCATCCTGAATTCCGTATGCCCCTGCCTTATCCATCGGACTGCCCGTTTTGATGTAGTCTCTTATTTCATCCGGTAGTAGTTTTCTAAATGTAACATCGGTTTTTTCGTACCCGGTAATTTTCTTCTTAGTGGCAAGATTTCTTACTACGAAGCCGGTGTAGACTTTATGCGTTTTACCGCTCAGCTTAGTCAATATGTTAAAGGCGTCATCTCTATTTTCCGGTTTGCCTATTATCTCATTTTTCAGAACTACAATTGTATCGGCGGTGATCACAATACCATTTTTAATTTTGGGTACGGCCGAATCAGATTTATGCAGCGCCAGTCTTTTGACTGTTGCCACAGGGTGTTCACCGTCAAGTATTTCCTCATTAAGATCCACTGATAACGAAGTGAATTTAATTCCCAGCTGTTTTAGTAATTTTCTCCTGCGCGGAGATTTTGAAGCAAGGTATATTTTAAGACCGGTTTTTAGCATCAGATTTTGTAATTGGATGGGTTTCTGGAAATGAGTTTTTCAGAATGATGAATCAACGGAATAAAGCTTTAATACTTCCCCAGGTTCTCTTTACGCTGGATACGTTCGGATTAATACTTCCTTGCTGTTCCAGAAAAGTTTCAGAACCGTCGTTATCAACTATTTTCAACTGGTATTTGTAAAAATTTCCGCTTGTTTTGAAAACATCCCTGTCGATGACTTCATAAGTCATATCGGCGCGTGGATTAACCCAGGCGATATCTGTATAAGCGCCATTGCCCGATTTTCTCTGAACTACATATTGTTTCAGATTAGATTCGGATGAAGCCTGCCATTTGATTATAATATTATTTCCCTGCGGTTTTACATCCAAAGGACCTAAAATATTAGCCCCTGCCAGGATAATACCCGCGGAAATAACAATCAACGATATAAGAAATTTTGTTTTTGCCATAATTTGCGTCTTAAATATATCCCCTTAAGACAACTTTGTCAAGTTATTTAATTCAAACGTGCCTGTACTTTTCCCAGTTGCCAAATTTGAATTTGACGAAAATTACGAGCGCATAAAGAACAACATAGAATGGAAGAGCTGACCAGGCGCCTACTAAACCCAATTCAAGATAAACTCCGAGAAAATACGCTATCGGTACAAAAACGAACCAGTTCACAATCACTTCGGATAACATCACATATAGCGTTTGGCCGGCTGCTTGCAATCCGTTAGCAAGCACAACTCCTATCGCATAGAATATCTGGCCCACTCCCGCTATTCTAAGCGCGGGTACCGCAGTCTCAATAACTCCTTCGTCAGTTGTGATCATTATCAATACAACTCTTGGAACCAGAACAAATACCAGTCCAACAAGCAAAGTGTAATATGTTGCCAGTTTGCTGGTTTCATATGATAAATGCTTTGCCCTCTTAATATCGCTATTCCCAAGACTGTTCCCCACCAGAGTCTGCACAGCAATTCCAAATCCAAAGCAGGGCATCAATGAGATCAATAAGGAAGAGAAAACAACATTGCTCGCTGCCTGTTGAGCCGTTCCTATAAATCCGGTTATAGCAATAAAACTTAGAAAACCGATAAGTATAAATATGTTTTGAAGCGATACGGGCAGCGAAATCTTTATAATTGAGGAGGCAATGTTTTTTGTGAATCCGAAATTCTTAAAATAATTGTATTTCTTCCGGTAAGAAGGTAAAGAAGAGATAATAATATAATAAAGCGCATCGCATCCTGTTGCCAGAGTTGAACCGAGTCCGGCGCCGGCGAGGCCCATCCCTTTCATTCCAAATCCGCCGTAGATGAAAAAATAATTGAAAATAATATTTAATAAATTTGCCATAACCCCCGAATACATGAATATTTTTGTTTTTCCGATCCCGAAGAAAAATCCGCGGTAAGAAACTGTTATAAGGAAAAACGGTATACCCATAAACCTGTAATGAAGAAAATCTCCGGCGTAATTTCCCACTTTGGGATCAACCGCTAAAAATCCTCCGATATCATGCGAGAAAAAAACAACAATAAAGGAGATTATAATGCCGATGAAGAGGGAAAGAATTAGAGAAGTATTAAGTACCCGTCCGCATTCATCAAAATTATTGCTTCCAAACCTCCGCGCTATCAAGACATGCGTACCGGTAGCCAGACTTGAGAACAGGCTTACAACCGCCCAGGTAGCAAAAACCCCTATTCCCATTGCAGCGAGATAATATTCAGCGTTGGGGAGACGGCCTACCATGGCAGTATCCACAAGTGAAACAACCATTTGTGTTGAGAGACCGGCAATTGCAGGCAAAGCCAGATTGAGAATGTACTTTTGATCCTGTGAGAGCGGTATTAATTTCATAGGAAGTAAAGATATTGAAATATTCTATCCCGTAAAACCTGATGACCATATTTATTACAAGGGAATAAACATTATGTAACGTGAGTAATGTTTATTATTACTTGCCTGCTTTGAGGGGGTTTACTATTTTGCAACCGTTAACTGCTTTTTAATAGAGGAAAATCCCAGAATGACGAAGCAGGAAGAAATTAAATTTCTTCTTCATACGCTTGGCATCAAACTTAATATGGTCGCCGAAAAGCTGGATATGAAGATCCAAACCCTCTCTTATCTTTTAAATGAAAGTCCTCAATTCGATGAAGAACTTTACCATCAGATTAAAAAGATTATCGATGATTATCAGTTTGAGCTGAACCTATTCGAGGACAGCCATCCCGACAATATGGATCTTTTCACTGATGAGAAATTGCAGATGGGCGTTGGTGAAAGACTGCGTTTCTTTGCCAAGAGGAAATATGGTACGCTTAAAAAACTTGCTGACGCTATGCAGATATCACCTCAGCAGCTGCAGCAGTATATAAGCGCAAAGCGGGAACCCGGTACAAGAATTTTGATTAAACTGCTCAGACTCGGCTGCGATGTAAACTGGCTTTTGGGAGGGAAAGAATCTGTTGAATCATATAAAATTTACAAACTGGAAAATGAATTAAGAAAATATCAGAATAGTTTCTCTCAGATTGCAGAACTGACTAAAAAAACAGAGACCGGACATTAATTTCTTCTGAACTTGAAACTGATTTGACAATCGGCCGGCAGATTTTTAGTTTTACAGTAGTTGTAAAATATATTGAGGTACGGGGCTATAGCTCAGTTGGGAGAGCGCTTGAATGGCATTCAAGAGGCCAGCGGTTCGAACCCGCTTAGCTCCACCAGTCTTCGCCCCGCTAAAGCGGGGCTACGCCTGGCGGGCCACAGAATATTTCGCGAAGACTGTCCTGCGAAGCCACGCCTCCGGCGGGACGAAGACGGACAAAGCGAAGTATATGATTTATTATGTTTACATATTACAAAGCTTAAACCATCCAACTCAGCACTACGTAGGTTCTACAATAAATCTTGATGGACGTCTTAAAAAACATAACGAAGGCGGATCGCCGCATACTTCAAAATACAAACCCTGGCAAATCATCACATCAATATCCTTTCCAGATAAATCTAAGGCCTTGAAATTTGAGAAGTATTTAAAATCGCATTCAGGAAGAACTTTCACCAGCAAACATTTTATTATAAGCTAAAGCGGGGAGAAGACTATTCGGCTGAGATTCTACCTTGGAGTCCTTCGGACATAAGGAAGAACCCTCTAAGCTCTACATATCTTTGTCTCGATAAATTGTGACAAAGAATCGTAAATCAAACCGGATTGAAATCAAAATTGAACTCGGCAGCTTTAGTGACCATTATTTTCTTCTCGTCATCATTTAGAAAACTTGCCGTAAATGAATTTTGCACCAGCTGATAAATTTCCTCCCGATTCAGATCGAGCGAATCGGCAAGAGCCATATAATTCTCACCAACGTAACCTCCAAAGTAAGCAGGGTCATCGGAATTAATCGTTACCATCACTCCCCTTTTCATCATTTCCTTCAGAGGATGTTTTTTCAGATCCTTGACCACTTTCAATTTAAGATTGGAAAGCGGACAAACGGTAAGAGGAATTTTCTCACGGCTCAGGTATTCCACAAGTGACGCGTCGTCAAGTGAGCGGTTGCCGTGATCTATCCTGGAAACTTTCAAGACATCAATTGCCTCCCAGACATATTCCGCCGGACCTTCCTCGCCCGCATGCGCCACAGTCAGGAACCCCGCTTCACGCACGGCGTCGAAAACTTTCTGAAACTTTAAAGGCGGATTCCCCTTCTCGGATGAATCAAGTCCGAAAGCAGTGATCCAGTCTTTATATTGCCCCGCGGTTTTGAGAGTTTCCATGGCAGAATCGGAATCCAGATGTCTGAGGAAACAAGGAATCAGTTTGCTGGAAATACCGAATTTAGTTTTACCGTCTTCCAGCGCCCTGTGAATTCCTTTAATCACAGTGTCGAAACTGATGCCGCGGCTGGTATGGGACTGGGGGTCAAAGAATATTTCAGCATGAATTACGTTCTGCGAATGCGCTTTTTGCAGATAGGAACAGGTCATATCAAAAAAATCCTGTTCGGTAAGAAGAACCGAGGCGCCTGCATAGTATATGTCAAGAAATTCCTGAAGATTATTAAAATTGTATGCCTCGCGGAGTTCCTGAACCGATTTGTATTTTATTTTTATGCCGTTCCGCTCCGCAAATTCGAACATCAGTTCGGGTTCCAGCGTCCCCTCAATATGAACGTGCAACTCAGCTTTTGGAATTCCTTTTATATATTCTGACAGAGATTTATCTGAAATCATTAATTCCCTTCCGATTGACAGGCACTTTTTAAAAAACCTTATTATACCAGTTACGGGATTGCTTTCCCCGCCTGGGCGGGATCGCAAAGACTTATTAACAATATTTCAATTTACTCATAAACATCAGAACGGCAGGTCTCGTCCGTCATCAGCGGGCAGCTGAGAACCTGAAGATCCGGTTCTTTGTTTTTCATACTCGCCGACCACCATTCTGTTTATGTCGTCTCTCATTTCTTTCGGTATTATGACAGACTCACGCCATTTACCGTCTTTCCCTTTTTCACTTGGCGCGCCGACAAACAAGCCGGTCGGGCCAAGAATTAATTTAAATCCTTTTAATATCACACCTTCGTTTGTTTCCAGGTCAACGAATGCTTTAGTATTTCCCGCAGCTCCATCGTATATGAATAATCTTGAAATCGTCATGTATGTTCCTTGATTAAAAAATGAATGACTTGTTAATAATAATTTTAATGTGTGAATAAATAAAAATACTGATTTTTCTTCGGAATAATTCCGGCTGAATTACTGATAGGGGAAATTCAGGACACACTTATTTTATTCATAAATAAATTCACCCTCTCCGGATCAATAGGATTGCTCCACTTCCCCTCCTTTTTAAAATAACTGCCGATGATAAGACCATCGCAATATTCCAGATAAGATTTTACATTCTCCGCATTAATGCCGGATCCGGCCAATACAGGAATTGAGATATTTTTTTTAACATTTATAATCTCTTGCAGTAAGGGTTCAGTGCCAGTAGCGCTTCCGGTAATAATAACGCCGTCGCTCAGAAAAAACTCGGCGGCTTTTGCAGTATCAATAATATCCGTATCTCCGGTAATCGAATGCGAGCTATGCTTTTTCTTAATATCCGTTAAGACAAGAATATTCTCCGCACCGATCTGCTTTCTGTAACGCAGTAGTTCTCCGGCATCGGAGTTAAAGAATCCCTCATCGGCAACATGCGCAAAGACAAAACCCTCAGCGCGGATAAAATCAGCTCCTGCAGAATGTGCGGAGGCTAAGGCTTCTTTATTCGCGCCTGCAAGGATCTGAATTCCGCACGGAAGATTTGTCTCTTTTTTAATCTCATAAAGAATTATGCTCATGACCGACGTAATTTCAGGCCCAATTTTTCTGTTGAGATAGGGTACATCGTGCATGTTTTCAATCATCAATGCATCAATTCCCAATGAGCGGTAGCGCAACGCCTGGTTTTTAGCGCTTTCAATAATAGATTTCACACTTCCCGAATTTTTTGGAGTTCCGGGTAGAGCATCCACATGGATCATACCAATAATAGTTTTATTAAAACTAAATGAGCTCATTGAATTTCTATCTTCGCTTAATTATTCTTTTAAATTTGGAGGTTAAATTAAGTAATTAAAAACGGAAAACAATTCAGTTCTATTTCTTTATTTTCAGTTCATTTTCATTAATGGAATAATCCCAAATCGCCTTGCCATTTTTATCGAAAACAGTGCATTTCAATATTCTCTCTTTGCTTTTTCCTGAGACGTTAAAGAGCGCGAAGTTGTGTTCATCCGCTAATGTTCCGGAAACCCTTAAAGTATTCAACTCATCTTTTCCGGGCGAAACTCCGGCGGTAAACGAAGAAATTGTAAAATCATAAAGAGGATAGCTCCCTTCCCTTTCCAATTTCGTAATTTCCGAATGATGCCTGTCTCCGGTAAGAAATATGACCCCTTCAATTTTTTCTTCACTTAGAAGATTAAGCAGCTTCTCTTTTTCTTTCGGGAATCTATTGAAAATTTCGAGATAGTCCTTTTCGACCGGGTTGAGTATCTGACCGCCGGTGGCAATAATTTTAAAAGGCGCTCTGCTTTTCACAAGGTTATCAATCAGCCATTCAATCTGCTCACTTCCAAACATTTCTTTCTCTCCTGTTCTGCGGTCATTCGGAGTACGGTAATATCTGTCATCAAGCAGAAAAAATTCGACATCACCCCACTGGAAGAAAGATGTAATTCCCGGCTTACCATTGATGCCGTAGGATGGATTAGGCCAGAAGAGTTTGAAGGCAGAAAGAGTTTTATCTTTCAGTGTATACCCCCTGTCGCTGTCGTTTGGCCCGAAATCATGGTCATCCCATGTAGCATAATGGTGCATCGAGGCAAGCAGAGGCTGCAGTTGCGGAAATGATCGGGTATGAGTATATCTTTTCAGTATACCGCTCCACGAATCCCAATCCACTTCCCTCAGGTATAAATTGTCGCCTAACCATAACATAAAATCGGCACGTTTATCATAAATACTTTTTAAAATTTCGAAGTTGCTACCATACGGTTTACCGGGCCGGTCATACTGCGGCTCGTTCACATAAAAACAGCTGCCGGTTATAAAGTTAAATTTCGGAGGATCTTTGCGCCACTGCCACAATTCCTGTGTCTGAAATTTCAATTCATACGGGAGTGAGATTTTCTTTTTATTGATATAAAGCTCGTAATTATATTTTTGACCCGGTTCCAGATTGGTGACAGCAATTTTTGCAGTGTATCCGTCAATTTCCTTTGTTGCTACTTCAGCAGTTTCATATTTTTTCTTAACATCGTTCAGATTCCAGTAGACAAACTTCACATCTGCAAATTTATTGGTCTGGACCCAGAGCGAAACTTCTCTCATTGCACTGAAACCAGCCATAGGCCCGGATTGTAACAATTGTTGAGGAAAAATATTTATATTAAACAGAACAATTGTTAAGAGAATAATATTTCTGATAATCTTTTTCATAATCACCCTCAATTATTTATTTCAGTTATGCAGTTGTAAAATAAATAAAAAAGGCAGATAGACAAATAAAGAATTGAATTAATAGATAAACAGGAATATCTTTACAAGAGGAAATTCAAGACCCAATGAAAATAAAATTTTTAATTAATATACTGTTCATCATATCATTTGCCGCATTATTTTTTATATCTGCCTGTGATGACACATCCAACATTACGGAAATTGACAGTGTCACAATCCCGTCGCAGAATGTAAGTTATTCTCAGCATATACAGCCAGTCCTTACAGCAAAATGCGCACGGGCAGGATGTCACGATGATCAGACGGCGTCAGGAGGATTAAGTTTAACCTCCTATTCGAGCACTACTGCAAGTTACCTTGTAGTTGCTCCCGGTTACCCTCAAAGCAGTTCTCTTGTAACATCCGTTCAGGGGATGACGACCAGACCGATGCCGCCGGTAGGATTTCCTCCGCTCATTACAAATCAAATAGATGGAATAAAAACCTGGGTTAAGGAAGGTGCTAAAAATAACTGATATTAATTCGGGGGTTTATCTGCTTGAAATTTACGCTGCTGAACAATTCAGTGTGGATATCGAAATTTTCAAAAATAAAGTTTTTCCTGCGGGTTACTATTATTATTCCGGAAGCGCACAGAAAAATTTAGAACAACGCGTTGACAGGCACCGGAAGGAAGAAAAGAATATCCACTGGCAAATAGACCATATTACTTCAATCAAAACGAATAAAATTAAATCAGTATTTTTATTTGAGGGCGCAAAGAAAAATTTTGAATGCACTCTTATCAGGGAATTGATGGACGAGTTCAGATTGAGAATGGGGGCTAAGGGATTTGGTAATTCCGACTGCCGGAGATGCCCGTCTCATCTGTTATACTGCAAGCAAAAAATGACTCACAGCCATTTCATTGCGCGGTACCATTCAACGGTTCGTTTAATGCCGTCTTCCAGTGAAACAGTCTGACGATACCCCAATTCTTTTGCAGCTTTAGAAACATCACAAGTCCATGCCGGCTGAACAAAATCTCTAGCCTTTTCTATATTAAATGTTGCAGCTTTAGAACTGAACACTGCAAAGAATTGCGCAGATGTCGCAACTGTATAGACTATTGAATGTGGGATTTTTATTGTGTACGCTTTTTTCCCAATTGCCTTTCTAGTGACTTCCCCGATCTGATCCCAGTCATAATACTGTTCGGTCCCGATAAAATAGATCTGCCCATTGGAATTAGAAGAGGTTGCAGCTAAAAATATTCCATTAACAAGATCTTTTACGTAGACAAGACTTAGTCTTTTCTTATTAAGCCCTATAAGTCCCATCAATCCCTGCTTATAAGTTTTAAAGAAAAGATAAATTTCGGTATCACGCTCGCCAAAAACCGCCGGAGGGCGTATAATGGTAATAGGCAGCCGGTCCATATATTTTTTTGCCAGCTGTTCCTGGGCAAGTTTGCTTCTTCCGTAACGGGTTATCGGATGTTCCGGCGTTTCTTCATTCACCGGATTTCCATCAAGGGATGGTCCGCAGGCAGTCAGACTGCTGACAATTACCACCTTTTGAATGTCCTGATTAACTTCACAGATAACGTCTAAAAGTACGCGTGTTGTCTCCACATTTCCCCTAATATAATCTTTCTCATACTTTGCCTTAACAACACCTGCAATATGGAAAAGAAAATCAGCGTCTTTCAATATTGGTTTAAGAGCAGCCTCATCGAACAATCCGCAATTAAAAATTTTTACATCTTTGTTATCCAGCCATCTGGTAGAACTGGAAGAGCGCAATAAACATCTGACTTCATGCCCTTCAGAGAGCAATTTATCCACAATGTGACTTCCCACAAAACCCGACGCACCGGTTACCACAGAGATTTTTTTCATACAGACTCTATAATTAAACAAGATATTTTCTTTATATTGACACCCGAAATTAGCTCATATCAATTTCAATTGAACAAAAATAGAAAAATTAGCAATAGAAAAATAATCCGGAGGTTTTTTTGGACTTATTCAAAAAATGTAATGACTTTACGCGCGCAGACGATATTAAGGCATTAGGATTTTATCCTTATTTCAGAGCCATTGAGGAAAATGAGGGGCCCGTAGTTCAGATAGAGGGGAAAAAAGTTGTGATGGCGGGTTCCAATAATTACCTCGGGTTAACCGCACACCCCAAGGTTAAGGAAGCCGCACTTGAGGCAATCAGAAAATACGGCACCGGCTGTTCCGGTTCGCGTTACCTTACCGGCACACTGGATCTGCATATAGAGCTTGAAAGCCGCCTGGCTAAATTTTTCGGTACCGAGGCAGTACTGCTTTTCAGTACCGGTTATCAATCCGCGCAGGGTATAATTCCCACACTCGTTCAAGGTAAAAATGAATATGTCGTTTCCGACAAGGATAATCACGCATGCATAGTTGCCGGGCAAATAATGGCAAAAGGACTGACAGCAAACCTTGAACGATATAAACACAACGACATGGCCGATCTCGAAAGAGTATTGAGTAAACTTCCAATTGATTCGCCAAAATTATTAGTGAGCGACGGCGTTTTCAGTACCGGCGGTGAGATTGTCCATTTGAAAAAACTTGTCGAACTTGCAAAAAAATATAACGCCAGAACATTGATGGATGATGCCCATTCAGTCGGGGTTATTGGTAAAGGAGGGCGTGGAACAGCCAGTGAATTCGGTTTGGAAGAAGAGGTTGACCTTACAATGGGAACTTTCAGCAAAACTTTTGCCTCTTTGGGCGGTTTTGTGGCAGGGAAAGAACGCGTAATCAACTATTTAAAGCATCATTCATCGGCGCTTATTTTCAGTGCATCCCCAACCCCGGCTTCCGTGGCCTCAGCACTCGCTGCGCTGACTATACTTGAAGAGGAACCATGGCGGGTTGAAAAATTGATAAGTAATGCAAATAAAATCCGGGAAGAATTAACAGCTGCCGGCTTTAATATTATTGATGGAAGAACGGCGATTGTTCCTGTTATTGTCGGGAATGATGATATTGCATTCGCAATGTGGAAAAAATTATACGAAGCCGGCGTATTTGTTAATGTGTTTATTTCTCCGGGCGTTCCTCAGGGAAGACAAATGATGAGAACCAGCTACATGTCTACGCATGAGGATGAACATCTTGATTTCATTATCAACACATTCAAGAAAATTGGAAAAGAACTAGGTTTAATTTAACCGTACAGTACAAATTCATAGAGACTATCTCCAAAACGGTGAAGCATGCTGAAATCATCCTGATCTATATTGGATCAATTTTATTGGCACACCTTTTTTCTGAGATAGTTTCTTATTTTAAAGATGAACGGAGATTTTATGTCGGAAATAAAAATAAAAGTCGTTGAGACGAAGAAAGACATAGACACTTTTATAAAATTTGCCTGGAAAATTTATAAAGATGATCCGCATTGGGTTCCGCCGTTAATTTTTGACAAGAAAAAAATATTAAACCGCAAAAAAAATCCCTTTTTCAAACATGCCTCTATGGAGATGTACCTTGCACAAAGAAACGGAGAATATGTCGGGAGAATCGCCGCCATAAAAAATGATCTGCACAATAAATATCATAATGATAAAGTTGGTTTCTTTGGTTTTTTTGAATGCATTGATGATCAGGAAGTCGCAAACAGGCTTTTTGATACAGCGAAAAATTGGCTTATCGAGCAGGACTGCGATGCTATGCGGGGCCCTGCCAATCCTTCCTCCAATGATGAATACGCTATGCTTCTGGAAGGATTTGACGATGAGCCGAGACTGCTGATGACTTACAATCCGAGATACTATCTTTCACTTTGCGATAACTACGGATTAAAGAAAGTGAAAGATCTTTATGCTTACAAACTTGAGAATCCTAAAGTCGTCAGTTCCGATAAGTTGAAGCGGGTTGCCGAGATAGCTCAAAAACGTTCGGGTATAAAAATTTATTCAATGAACATGAAAGAGTTTAATAAGGACCTTGATAAGGTAAAGTTCGTTTATAATAAAGCCTGGGCTCCTAATTGGGGATTTGTGCCGTTTACGGAGGAAGAGATTGATACAATGGCAAAGGATTTAAAACCGCTGGTTGAACCATCGCTTGTGCTTTTTGGTGAAATCGATAATAAACTTGTTGGATTCGCGCTCGTAATGCTGGACTATAATCAGATATTTAAATCAATGAACGGAAGACTACTGCCATTTAACTTTCTCAAACTATTCACTCAGAAGAAAAAAATTACATGGTCCCGGATTCTGACGCTGGGAATTGTACCGGAATATCAGAAGCGCGGGCTTGATGCAGTATTTTATTGGGAAATTGTTAACAGGGCGGCAAAAATAGGTATACTGCTGGGAGAGGCAAGCTGGATTCTGGAAGACAACGAAATGATGAACCGCGGGGCTCAGGTAATGAACGGCGAAATTTATAAAAAGTACCGCGTTTATGAGATTGCAATCTGATTCTCAGACAATTATAATTTTCAATTCTTCATTGCCTCGTCATATTTGCTTGTATGAGAAGGATCGATTCGCTTGAGTGAAGTGAAAATCGATTTATCTGGATAAGTTTTCAGATACTCCGAAAATTCTCCCGCTTTCGCGTCAAAGAATACTTTTAAAAGTACGCTTCGTGAATCGAACTGGTCTTTATTCTTTTCCAGATTCCTGATTAATTTTACCATATTGTTAAGTGCCGTCTGCCGCTGCCCTTTGGCATAAAACAGATCGAGCCCGTTATAGTGATATTCAAAGTAGTCCTGACGAAAGACCTGGTATTTAGCATTCAGCAAATTATCAATTAAAGCACGCCTGTTATAAGAGGCTGATTCGAGCTGCCATCCTTTGGAAGATGAACTGCTGGCTCCTTTGACAACTATATCAAGAGCTTTTTGAAAATATTCGGTACCATCCAACGGACCGTAAGAGTCCGCATCCAATCCTATAATCAGATACGCGTAATAATCAAGAAAACTTGTAAGTGGATCAAAATCAGACTGATTAAAATACATGGCCTGATTTTTTTCATATTTGAAACTCCAGGAATTATCCATGACACTCATTATCAACGAACTAAGTTTGGATTCTTGAATTGGACGCTGGCTGGCAATAACCATTTGAGCAGTATAGCTGGTCTCGTCATTTGAAGCAGTAAAAAAAATATTAAAGAAACATTTGATCTTATCCCCCTGCCAGGGTTTGCGGGTAAATTTTGCATTGTTCAGATAATCCTGTACCTGCATCGCAAAAGTATTCAATCTCTCACGGGAAGCTGTCTGCAGCTGTTCGACATTAATTGTTACGGTTGCATCAAGTTCCTGTGCCTGGATTAATGCCGGAAACATCATTAAAAAGATTATCAAAATGATTATTTTTTTCATTACCCGTACTCCGAATATTTTTCCAAAAACAAGATATAGATTTGGAAAAAATTAAACAATAACATAAATTATAGCCGTATGAAAAGAGTGTTAGCAACTTTGTTTGTTTTACTCTTCTTATTCAGTAATTGTTTCTCACAGGTGGATCCTGGTGCCAGACAGATTGCTCTTGCGCGCTCGAATGTATCAACCTCCCAGGATGTCTTTTCAATTTATAATAATCCGGCCGGATTATCATCCCTAATTTCAAGAGAAGGGGGAATATTTTACTCCCCGGCTCCTTTCGGAATACGGGAATTATCAACCGGATCAGCAGCTTTCTGTGAACCGACTTCGATAGGATCCTTTGGTGCCGGCTTTAGCGTATACGGATTTGATCTTTACAGGGAAACATCCGTAGCCCTTGCCTACAGCAGAAAAATAACATCAGATTTTTCGATCGGGATTACCTCCATTTACAGAAATATCTCGATTAGGAATTACGGGAGCAGGGGTTTTCTGCTTTTTAATGCCGGCGCAAATGCCAAGCTCGGCAGCAAAATTAATTTAGGTTTCATAATCGAGAATGCAACAAGATCCTCCCTATCAAATTACGCAAATCAAATACCTGTAGTTCTCCAC
>PGYS01000135.1 GCA_002839795.1 Ignavibacteriae bacterium HGW-Ignavibacteriae-3
GATGACGCTAAAAAGAACGGTATTAATCCGGTCTATTGCGTTTATGTTGCTATCGGGCAAAAGAACTCGACTGTAGCTCAGGTTGTTGCAAAACTCGAAGAATCAGGCGCGATGGAATATACTACAATTGTTAATGCGCCAGCATCTACACCGGCTCCTCTTCAGTACATTGCGCCATATTCAGGAGCCACTCTTGGAGAATTTTTCAGAGACAACGGAAAACATGCTTTAGTTATTTACGACGATCTTTCAAAGCAGGCCGTAGCATACCGTGAACTATCTTTATTATTGAGAAGACCCCCCGGCCGCGAAGCATATCCCGGAGACGTATTTTACCTCCATTCACGTTTGCTTGAACGTGCATCTAAATTAAGTGATGAACTTGGCGGCGGAAGTTTAACAGCTCTGCCTATCATTGAAACTCAGCAGGGTGACGTTTCCGCTTACATTCCGACAAACGTAATTTCTATTACAGACGGTCAGATTTATCTTGAACCAAACTTGTTTAACGCCGGCGTTCGCCCGGCTATCAACGTTGGTATCTCTGTATCGCGTGTTGGCGGCAATGCTCAGATTAAAGGTATGAAGAAAGTGGCCGGTTCTCTTAAATTGGATCTTGCGCAGTACCGTGAACTTGAAGCTTTTGCAAAATTCGGGTCCGATCTCGATAAAGCAACTTTAAGAACTCTCGGTAAAGGTGCCCGTCTGGTTGAATTGCTTAAACAGGGTCAATATGTCCCGATCCCGATTGAAAAGCAGGTATTAAGCGTGTTCATAGGTACCAATAATTATTTTGAATCTGTAGAAGTCAAAGACGTAAAGAGATTCGAAAAAGAATTTATTGAATATGTTGAGCTGAAATATCCTCAGATTCTGGAAAACATTCGTGTATCAAAAGAAATGAAAGAAGATACTCTTCAGCTGGTTAAAAAAGCGGTCGAAGAATTTATTGAGAAGTTTAAGAAGAGCTGATTTTTAGATGGCAACATTACGCGACATAAAAGGAAGAATCAAGGGCGTTAAAAGCACCCAGCAGATTACAAAAGCCATGAAAATGGTTGCGGCCGCAAGGCTGCGCCGTGCTCAGGAAAATATCATTAATGCCAAACCTTATTCAAAGAAGATTTCCGAAATGCTTCAGCATCTTCTCAGCATAGAGAAAAATTTCAATAATCCGCTTTTTGTAGAAAGAGATATTAAACGCGTCGCGCTGGTTGTCGTAACCTCCGACCGCGGTTTATGCGGCGGTTTTAATATGAACATTATCCGTAAAACCGAAGAGATTGTGCAGGGTGAACTTGCGGAATATAAAGCTAATAGTAATCTTGACCTCTACTGCATCGGCAAAAAAGGAAATGATTATTTCACCAAAAGACCTTACAGCGTAGTTGGTTCCTACCCCGGAATTTTTTCCCACTTAAAATTTGAATTTGCATCCGGATTGATCAAAGAACTCACCGCAAAATATATTGCGGGCGAGATTGATAAAGTCTTAGTTGTTTATAATGAATTTCGTTCGGTCATTCAGCAAAGAACCACAGTTGAGCAATTATTCCCTATTAAACCAATTGAAGCAAAAACGGGCGAACCGGTTAAGGAACTGGATTATATTTATGAACCGGACAAGGTAAAGATCATCGAGGCGCTATTACCGAAACAGCTGAATGCGCATATGTGGACTGCATTGCTTGATTCATACGCCGCTGAACTTGGTGCAAGGATGACCGCCATGGATATGGCGACAGAAAACGCGAAGGAATTGATCCGTACGCTTAACCTGACTTATAATAAAGTCCGCCAGGCATCCATTACAAAGGAAATTCTGGAGATTGTGTCCGGAGCAAATGCCCTAAAAGAATCATAGATTAGTTTACGTTTGAAATGAAGTCTCTTTTTATTATCTTAAACAGGGTTAGTGTACAATGCTCGATGATTTGACCGAAAAACTGGAACGGGCATTAAAGAAAATTACCGGTCAGGGTAAACTGACCGAGTCAAATATATCGGATAGTCTGCGCGATATCCGGCGTGTTCTTTTAGATGCGGATGTCAATTACAAAGTCGCCAAAAAATTTATCGACGATGTAAAAGAAAAAGCGCTTGGAAAGGAAGTTCTGAATTCCGTTACTCCCGGGCAGCTGATAACCAAAATAATGTACGATGAACTTACATTATTACTCGGAGGTACCGGTTCGGAAATCAGGTTAAACGCTTCCGGTATTACTGTTATTATGCTGATCGGGTTGCAGGGCTGCGGAAAAACTACTTTCAGCGCCAAACTTGCAAAATATCTTAAGAACAAAAAACAAAATGTTCTTCTGGTTGCGGCCGATGTTTACAGACCGGCGGCAATTAAACAATTGCAGATTCTGGGAAGCCAGATTGATGTTCCCGTATTTACAATTGACGATAGTAAAGAACCTGTTAAGATTGCATCAGAATCTTTGATATATGCGAAAGCAAACGGACTCAATACGGTTATTATTGATACCGCGGGAAGATTGCATGTAGATGAAGATATGATGAATGAAGCTTCTCAGATTAAAGCTAAAGTAAATCCGACTGAGACTTTATTTGTTGTCGATTCAATGACCGGGCAGGATGCCGTAAATTCCGCCAAAGCTTTTCACGAAAAAGTTGAATTCGACGGCGTTGTTTTAACGAAACTTGATGGTGATTCGAGAGGCGGCTGCGTTCTATCCATTCGCGCTGTTGTTGATAGACCTGTAAAGTTCGTCAGTCTCGGTGAAAAGCTTGATTCGATTGAATCGTTTCACCCTGACAGAATGGCTTCCAGAATACTCGGCAGAGGGGATGTAATATCGCTCGTCGAAAAGGCCCAGGCGCAATTCGATGAAAAAGAAGCCGAAGACCTTGAGAAAAAATTCAAAGAGAATAAATTCGACTTTGATGATTTTCTTAAGCAGATTAAAATGATTAAAAAAATGGGTTCGTTGAAAAGTCTGCTGGGAATGGTTCCGGGTTTAAGTTCCTCTATTAAAAACGCGGACGTGGACGAGAAACAGCTGGTCAAAGTTGAATCGCTGATTCAATCAATGACCAAAAAGGAAAGAATGAACCCTAAAATATTAAACGGCAGCAGAAGAAAAAGAATCGCCCGCGGCAGCGGCAATTCAATTCAGGATCTGAACAGGCTGATTAAACAGTTTGAACAGATGCAGCAGATGATGAAAATGATGAATAAAAATGCCGGAAAGTTTTCATTACCTAAAAACATAAGATATAATTAGTTTATTAAATCAATAAGGAGTTACAAATTGGCAGTTAAGTTAAGACTGAGAAGAATGGGAAAGAAAAAACAGCCTGTGTATAAATTAGTTGCGGCTGACTCACGTTCACCAAGAGACGGTAAATTTATCGAAGCTATTGGTCTATATAATCCCAAGACAGATCCTGCAACCGTGGATATTAAAGAAGAACGCGCAATGTACTGGTTAGGTGTTGGCGCGCAGCCCACGGATACCGTAAAAAACATTTTGTCTCATCAGGGTATAATTCTGAAACATGAATTGATGAAACAGGGTTTGAACGAGGAGCAGATTGCTGTTAAATTGGAAGAATGGAACAAATTAAAAGAAGCTAATTTGGCCGCTGCTTCGCATAAAAAGGCCGAGAAAGCCAAAGCCAAAAAAGTCGCAGCTGAAAAGCCTGAAAAATCTGATAGTGAAGGGGAAGTATAGAGTACTACTTCCGAGTCAGCTAAATTCCAGATGGAATTGCTTGCACTAATTATGTACTCTGATGGTTCACTAACTTATAGGTATTCTCATGAAGGATTTCATTGAATTTATCGCGAAACACCTTGTCGATGCACCGGATAATGTGGTTCTTGAAGAAACTACACCCGATGAAAAGACAGTCGAGCTAACACTGAAGGTCGGTCCGGATGATGTCGGCAAAGTAATCGGCAAACAAGGTAAAACGGCCCAGGCAATGAGAACCTTATTGACTGCCATCGCAGCCAAGGATGGCAAGCGTGCTATCTTGAAAATTTTGGATTAACCAATTCCGATCGTGAATGATTTATTTCTGATTGCAGAAATTAAAGCTGTACATAGTTCCAACGGATATGTTTTAGTTGATTCTTTTTCAGATGTCACAGAAAGATTTTTTAAGCTGAAATCGGTATTTATCGATTTATTCGGCTTGAGAAAAGAGTTCTTTGTTGAGAATGTAAGTGAAGTGGGTGGAAGGATTGCCCTCAAATTTAAAAACTTTGATTCTTCCGACGATGTTAAAATTCTAATCGGTAAAAAGGTTTTTGTTGAGGGAAAGGATAGCGTAAAACTATCCAAGGACACCTACTTCATACATGATTTAATAGGAAGTGAAGTTTACCGTAATTCTGTTATGATCGGCCGTGTTGATGATGTCCTTATCTATCCGGCTAATGATGTTTATTCGGTAAAAGATCTTGAAGGAAGGGAAATTTTAGTGCCGGCAATTAAAGATTACGTAAAATTATTTGACCCGGTAAAAAAAAGATTAGAACTGGTTTCTGATTGCGATTTGCTCTACGATGATGAGAATTGATATTATCTCTGCGGTGCCTGACTCTCTTACAAGTCCGCTGAATACAAGCATTCTTAAAAGAGCACAGGATAGAAAGAAAGTTGAAATAGTTGTGCATAATCTTCGTGATTACGCATACGATAAACACAAACAGATAGACGATAAGCCGTTTGGCGGCGGACCCGGGATGCTTCTTAAACCCGAACCGTTCTTTGAATGTATTGAAAAACTTCTTAGCGAAAGAAAATATGATCACGTTATTTTTCCGACTCCGGGCGGAAAAATCTTCGATCAGAAAACAGCAAATAACTTTTCTCTCGTTGAGAATATTTTAATTATCGCGGGTCATTATAAAGGCGTGGATGACAGAGTCCGCCAAAGATTTGCTACGGATGAAATTTCAATCGGTCATTTTGTATTAACCGGCGGTGAAATTGTAGCTCTCGCGATAATTGATTCGGTCGTAAGGCTCATACCGGGCGTACTAAATGACAGTGAATCGGCATTGAATGATTCACTTATGGATGGAGAGTTTATAGAGGCGCCTTATTATACGCGCCCCGCCGAATATAAAGGAATGGCCGTTCCTGAGGTTTTGCTATCGGGACATGAAAAAAAAATTAAAGAATGGAAAGAGGTTCAGTCAAAAGTTTTAACTGAAAAATGGAAAAAAATAAATAGCATGGAGTAAGCAGTAATGGACAAATTCAAAGTGTTAACAGAAGATCAAATGCGCACAGACTACCCGGCGTTCAAATCGGGTGACCATATCCGTGTGCATGTACGTGTTGTTGAGGGTGACAAGGAAAGAATCCAGCCTTTCGAAGGCGATGTTATAAACATCAGAGGTACCGGATTGAGCAAGACTTTCACCGTTCGTAAAATTGCAAGCGGTGTTGGTGTTGAAAGAATATTTTCTTACAGCTCGCCAAAATTGGCTAAGATCGAGATAGTTCGCGAAGGTAAAGTAAGAAGAGCAAAACTTTTCTATCTAAGAGAGCTTTCCGGTAAAGCAGCCCGTATTAAAGATAAAAATCAGAGATAAAAATTATCTTCTATTTGACCCCCGCCGTTGGCGGGGGTTTTTTATTTTTAAAAAATGAGAATTTTATGAAATTGATAATGCCTCAGAATATTTACTCTTCAATTTTTGCTTCTCAATTAAAACAGATCGATAAAATCGAGCTGCTCTACAACCAGTCATCCCTGCTGAGCAAAGACCTGGAGTTTAACACTTCGGCAGTTGCGCTGATTCCGTCGCTCGATTTAATAAACCACAGGAATTTATTTGTTTCAAGTAAATTTGCTCTCTCTTTCGACGGCGCGCTTTCCAACTCATTTCTTTATTTTACGGAAGGGAAGAGGAATCTGGATAAGTTATTTATTCGCGGGGATATTTCTATAAATGATATACTTCTTACCAAAATCATTTTTCCTGAGAGATATTCCTCAAATCCGGAAATATCTCTCGATCCCTCGTCAATGGCGGAAAAAGGAAAGGACTATATCGTTTCCGGAGACGAAAATTTTTCATCATGGAACTTCAAAAAGGCAATTAGCATAGCAGATGAGATTTCGGAATTGATTGATTATCCTTACGTTAACTATGTTTTTGCATCACCGGATAAGGATGCTGTTGAAAAATTCAATGATACCGTAAATCCGTTGGATATTCAGATAGATGAAGATATAGAAATAATTCTGAAAGACCTTTCGCTTAAACCTGTGGCCGAATCATTTATTATAGAAAATCTAGGTTCACTATATTATGATATGACAGATAATGAAATGAATGCCGTGAACGAATTGATGAAACTGATCTTTTATCACGGAATTATTGATGATATGTTCGATGTGAAGTTTTTATGAAATAAAAAAAACCTGAAGATCCGGCGCGGACCTTCAGGATTTTAGATGCTACCTGTAAGTTCTATTTTATATTTACGCAGTTTAATACCTTCCCGCTTTTTTTAAATTCTGTAATTATTTTAACCGTCTCTTCCGCTACAGCGTCCTGCGCCTGTTCCGTTGATGCGCCGATATGATGTGTGACGTAAATGCCCTCAACATTCTGAAGTTTTGATGCGACTGCTCCGTCTTTTCCTTCCGGTTCTCCCTTGAATACATCAAGTCCGGCAGTAATCCCTTTTTCCTTTACGGCTCTTAGAAGAGCATCTTCATCAATAACATCAGCTCGGGATGTATTTATGAGCATGGCGCCATTTTTCATCACTCCGAATAGTTTATCGTTGAACATTCCTTTTGTCTGCGGATTGGACGGAACATGAAGAGTTATTATATCAGACATTGAAACTAGTATTTCAATGTAATCGATGTATTCTATTCCTATTCCTTCGGATTTGTACACATCGAAGCCGATAACTTTCATTCCAAATGCCTGGGCACGCTTAGCGATTTCTTTACCGATATTTCCGACCCCGATTATTCCCAAAGTTTTTCCGTAAAGACCTTCCGCTTTGGAATATTTGGCTTTGTTCCAGACGCTGTTTTTGAAATCCTTTACATTATCAGGAATTTTTCTGTCGAGAGAAATAATCAGTCCCATTGCAAGTTCGGCAACAGCGATAGAGTTTTTGCCGGGAGTATTTGATACGGAGACTCCTTTGGCCGTAGCTGCTGCTACATCGATGTTATTGTAGCCGGAACCGGCGCGTATAACAATTTTTAAATTTGTTCCGGCATTAATTGCCGCGGCGTTAACGTTTGTCGAGCGTACTACAATAAAATCAGCATCCTTAACAAGATTGGGAATATCATTCTCTCCCGCCTTCGGTTCATTGATAATTTCTAATCCGGCATCTTTCAAAGTCTGAATGTGATTATCCGGAAATTTGTCTGCTATCAGCACTTTCATATCGTAACTCCTTGCTTTTATGTTCATCTAAATAATTCGGCTTCATCATTTAACCCCACGATTTATCGTGGGGTTACCGACCAATAAAAGTATGGCTTTAGCCATGATGATTAATTTCGAGCTTCTTAATAAAATCCTCATACTCGCCTTTGAATGATTTTATTTTATGATGCTCTTCTTGATTGTTGATATAAGCCCTTACTCTTCCAATCATACTTTCACTTACAGACGATGCGTAATACTCGTCTGCCCATTCTAATTTGGGGCCAAGCAGTAAATTCTTATTCGCCCAGTATGCGGATTCCCCTTTTATCAATTGCATTACTTTCGCAATTGTCATGTCGGCGTTTAATGCCAACAAACAGTGTACGTGATCCAATTCTCCATTGATTGTATCGATATAAATCTGCTTTATTTTTGCGTTCTCACGTATATGCAGAAAAAGTTGTTCCCTTAATTCCCTGTTTAGAACGCGCTCATGGTTTTTGGTTCCCCATACAGAGTGGATCCATATTTTTACGTGCGACATAGTTTGTAAATATGATGGGCTAAAGCTCTTTTTTTTCGTACGACACTCCCCGCGCTAAAGCGCGGGGTTTAACTAAATAGTCATTAATTAAGTCATTCAGATTCTTACATTTAAATTATTTTAACATCGGAATTTTTACAGAAAACTTTTTGGCATTATCTATTGCCTGCTGATACCCTGCATCGGCATGACGCATTATACCCATTCCGGGATCGTACGTCAGAACTCTTTCAAGTCTTGCTTCGGCTTCTTTTGTTCCGTCGGCTACTACTACCA
>PGYS01000136.1 GCA_002839795.1 Ignavibacteriae bacterium HGW-Ignavibacteriae-3
TGCAGGTACAACTGGACTGCCTCCAACTCAATTTTGCCGCCGACAACATGTTCCAGGTGCGCTTCAGGATCCTGAAGCTCCTGCGGAAACTCCGTAAGCTTTTTTCTTCGCCGCACCATATCCAGATGCAGATTCCTCGCGATTGTGAGAAGATATCCTTTGACAGTCGCCGACACCAGGGGCGCTTTTCCGGTAAGAGCACGCACGAATGTTTCAGCTGTTATATCTTCTGCGTCCTCTACGCTTCCGCACAGGAACAGGGCGAAACGGTATATGTCACCCGAGTACCGCGTGTACAGATCGTGAAAGTCGGTCATCAAAAGCCTGCTTTGTATATAATACGGAATTGACTTTCGAAAGTTACAACTCCAACAACTAATTTTTTAATATTGCTGCCGCATACAGTCTGTATCCAAAGAACAGAAGATGAGTTTATATCTTCCGGACGCTTATTCTGTGGAATATGGATTAACAACACTTTCGAAGAATAATTCCAATGCAGGCTAAAGCATTGTTCGTCAGGTTTTACCGCCCAAGATTTGAAGGAATTTTTTTTGATTTTCGAAGATGATCCGGTCGATATCAAAATTAAATGAAATACAAATAATGTACCGTAAATTGAAGCTGATGATAGTCCAATAAAGAACAAAATCGTACGCCGTATTTTAAAAGTAAACTTGTGATGATTAAACAATCGTAATCACCAGTGCGAATAAATGAAAGTCAGGAATGATGCCATCAAATTCAATACCCGGAGATTGTTAAAACAAAAATAAAAGCATACCCGGCTCATGCGCTAACATTTGTTTTAATAAAGGGAAGGGCATGCAATGTATTAAATGTCCGTCAGCCGAACGCATAACAATTCCGACTGCTCCCGCTATGCCTGGGTTTCCGATTTCCCACAACCTGCGAACGAGCATCACTATGCCTAAATTTTCAATGTTGTCAGAGTCAAGACTCTTGTGAAAGTTAGCCCTAAATTACTTTATTTCCTCAAATCTGATATTCTGAATCGTATAGAACTTCCAGTCCTTGTAATTAAAATGCCACCATTCAAATTCATAAACAGAGAATCCTTGTTTTTCCATTTCGGTACGCAGCAGATCACGCATCTTCCTCTCATTTTCGGTTCCTCCTTTATAATCGGGATAGGCGCGATCTGACATTTCATCATAGAGACTGGGCATAACAACAGGTTTCCCTGTCTTAAGATCATAAAGCGTAAGATCCACTGCGCAGCCCCGGTTATGCATCGAACCTTTTGAAGGATCGGCAACAAATTTCTTAAGATCGGGGGGAGTGGCATCCCAAAAAACTTTGGTAATGTACCATGGGCGGTATGCGTCATGTATCAACAGCCCGTACCCAATAACTCTCAATGCTCTGCTCACTCGTATCAGTGCTTCGGCGGCAGGACGCTGCAAAAATGCGCGGGCCTGATGATATAACGGTGCACTTAAAAAGTTGTTCTCAGTCGCGTATCTAATGTCCAGATGTATTGTGGTATCGAGCTTTGTAATTTCAGTCAGTTCTGTCTTTCTGAAGGATCCTTTCTCAACGAGAGGAACTTTCAGCAATGCTTCAGCAAGAAGTCGATTGACAGGTCGCAGCGGAGTTATTCGAAAGGTCTGAGCTCCTGATGTCGAGACCGTAATCAGGATAACGGTTAGGACTAAGTTTCTGAATGATTTTTCCGATATTCTTATTTGTCTCATCTTAATCTTATCCGGTGATGTGAATTTAACTTAATCTAAATGGAATTTTTTGTCAAGACGATCGTCTAAGCTCCGCCGGATTATTATTCCGTTAGAATAGAATCCTTATAAGTATTAGACAAGTATTACTTTTCCGTTGAATACTTAAAACTTTTTATTATTACTTCAGCTTCTTTTCCGTCAGAAGGCGGTTTCCCCGAACGCAGCCAGAGATTCATGTAAACCGGCATCGGCAGTTGAGGAATATAATCCGACTGATTATTCCCCGGAAAAAGTAAAGAAGGGATGAACTCCCATTTTTTAATTTCATTTAATTCATCATCCCGATGACCGGCCAATGACTGAAATATCACAGAATTGGAATTCCATCTGTACCTGTGAGTTGTATATGTGCCTGATAATTTTATATGAAATCTGTGGCTGGTGTAATCAATTCCATTCTTTGAGGGATAAACACTGAAATTTCCTTGCTCCTCAGATTGTTCTATGAAAGATGCCATTTCAATATCAATTTCATTCTGACCGTCGAGCCCGCCATACTGAAATAAACCGAGTACAATATTTTTATTTAAACTGTCTATTCGTCCCACCACCATCCACTGATACAATCCGAAAGAAAGCGTATCGATAGAAATTATTTCTGCGCAGCTCCACTTATTTTCTTCCTTAGAATAGGAAATCTTAAGATGAAGTCTGTCAAGCGAATCAACCCAAACATTTTTCTCCGACCAGTTGTTACTGCCGGGCGGTTTGCCTTCGGAAGTTTGCCTGATTTTCCATTCCCTTCCGGCGAACCTCACAGTTTGTCCATAAAGGGAAACACATCCGGAAAGAAAAAGTATGAGAATGAGTACGATTGGATTATTTTTCATTCCGAACCTTTTTTTTGAGTCGCCCTGAATCCATGCTCCATGGCCCTGCTCCGGAGGCAGAAAAATAGAGAAATATGAAGCAAAACAGGACAGAACTCACTCCTCCATTGAGAGTCGGCCAGAATCCCTGAGGAAAGTGGAATTGGAAATAAGCTACAGCCATTTCCCCCGCCAGGATAAATGCGACGGGACGTGTGAATAGCCCAATCAGAAACAATCCTCCGCCGAAAACTTCAAGGACTCCGCCTATCCAAATCTGCGAAAAAATTGGAGCAGTCGCTCCTCCGGGGGGCATCCCTTTAGGAAAGGCGAAAAGTATTGCCGTTCCTGCAAGGATGAAGATAATAGCCGCTGTTATTCTTAAAGCACTTTGAAAATATGGCGCCGAACCGGTCCACTTCGCAATTACACTTTTTATTTTCATTTAATCTTCCTCAGCTTCTTTTAAATGAGTATGATTCAACTTAGCCTAAATGACAATTGTTGTCAATCGAATTTATTCACATTGAATTTAAGTTTTTTCTCTTTATTAGGATGCGGCACTCAACAGTAATTAAAAGGGGGAATATAGAGGGTGGCTGAATTCTAAATTAATTATATTTATAGCGGTAAAATTGGTTTGATCTGAATGTATCCGATTAAAGAACGGAAAAATATTATTGTTATAGGCGGAAATGCGGCCGGTCCAGCTGCAGCCGCAAAGGCAAAACGGATTGCTCCCGACGCGAACGTGCTCATGATAGAAGCAGGAGAATTTATTTCTACCGGAACATGCGAATTGCCCTATGTACTATCCGGAGAGATTAAAAATTATGAGGATGTAGTTTTCTTTAATTCAGAATCTTTCGAAAAGGAAAAAGGTGTTAAAGTTCTTACCTCCCATCTTGTTGAGAGAATCGACCGCTCAGAAAAAATTATATCAATCAGGAATCTGAAATCCGGTCATAAATTTGAGCAGGTGTATGATAAATTAATCCTGTGTACCGGGTCTCAGCCCAAGTCCATTCCGGCGCTGCCAATAAATCTCTCGAATGTTTTTACCCTTAAATCCGTAGCAGATCTTCTTAAAATTAAATCGCACCTTGAAAATCACAGAGTGAAAGATATTCTAATAATCGGTGCAGGATATATTGGACTCGAATCAGCAGATGCGCTTAAAAAACTCGGTTATTCTATAACAATACTTGATAAGGAAAAATTGCCTTTGCCGGGTATTGAGCCGGAAACGCGCCACCTGGTGGCAGATCTTATAAAGCAGAATGGTTTGGAATATTATGGTTCGGCCGATGATGTCAAATTCAATCATGACGGTCAGAAATTTATAAGTATAAAAATTGACGGAAGAATTCTTGATTATGATCTGGCCCTGCTTGCAATAGGATTCGAGCCAAATTCAGATCTCGCCGTTTCCTCAAAACTTGGCATCGGAAGCAAGGGCGGAATCAGAGTTGACCAAAAACTCCGTACGAATGATCCTAACATTTTTGCCGCGGGAGACTGCATCGAAATAATAAACCGTTTGACAGGCAAACCGGATTTTATTCCAATTGCCACTATCGCTCAGCAGACAGGCCGCACAGCCGGCGAAAATGCCGCGGGCGGCAATTCCTCGTTTTATCCGGCGGTAAAAAATATTGCCGTAAAGTTATTTGGCAAGTCCCTTGTTTCCGTTGGTCTTAATTCCGCCGATGCGGAAAATTACAGGTTTAGTGTCTCCGCCGTACAAACAATTATTCCCAACCTTGTAAAGGTAATGCCGGAATCAGGACATGTATTCGGAAAAATAATCTTCGATAGAAATA
The DNA here is from genome assembly GCA_002839795.1 of Ignavibacteriae bacterium HGW-Ignavibacteriae-3. Classification (GTDB taxonomy): domain Bacteria; phylum Bacteroidota; class Ignavibacteria; order Ignavibacteriales; family Melioribacteraceae; genus Fen-1258. Next base: position 4,393 of record PGYS01000136.1, read on the forward strand.
CAAAGCAGATTCTTGGCGCTGATTTTTTCGGCGGACCTGAGACTGTAGGCTACGGTGATATGATATCATCATTTATACATAATAAAATAAATGCATCCGAACTCGGAAATATCAATTTTAATTATACTCCGCCGCTTTCGCCATTTATAAACATTCTATCTGTTCTGGGTAGAAAAATTGAAAGAGAGTTAAAATGAAAAATTTTTATCTGGTGCAAAATCCGCTTGTTAAAAGAGACGTAACAATTTTACGCGATAAGAATACGAATCAGGCTGCTTTCAGGGCAGCACTAAACCGCGTGGCGTTTTCTCTTGCGGTGGAGATCAGTAATTCATTCGGATTGGTAGAAATTGATGTTGAAACCCCTCTCGAAAAAACAAAAGGATATAAACTTGCCAGGCAGATAATTCTTGTGCCGGTACTCAGAGCAGGATTAAGTATGGTTAGTTCATTTCTGGAAATTATTCCGGACGCCAAAGTGGGTCACATTGGTTTACAGCGGGATGAAAAAACATTGGAGCCGATGGATTACTATTACAAAACGCCCAAAAACCTTGATGAATCTGTAACTATTGTTCTGGATCCGATGCTGGCAACGGGAGGAAGCGCTGTTGCATCGTTCAATTCATTGAAAAGAGGTGGCGCGAAAAAGTGTGTGCTGGCCAGTCTTATTGCCGCGCCGGAAGGTGTTAAAAAAATGAATGATGAACACCCTGATATTTCCATATATACCGCTGCACTGGACAGAGAACTTAATTCGGTTGGGTATATTCTTCCAGGTCTGGGAGATGCCGGAGACAGAACTTTCGGCACACTTTGATTTTGGTATAATAATAATTTCAATTATTATTTGTATAATATAGCAATGGAAACAACAATCAGCATAAAGCATCAGAGGATGCTGGAAGATCTTCTCAAAATCTGCAGAACCAATCTTCCCTCCATAAACGAAGAGCTTTTAAAGAAGGCTTTTCATTTAAGCTATGAATCGCATAAGAATGATTTCAGGGCTTCCGGTGAGCCATATTTTAACCATCCATACGAAGTTGCTACAATTATAGCACGGGAAATTCCTCTTGACGATATCTCGGTTATCAGCGCCCTTCTGCACGATGTTGTGGAAGACAGCGATATAGGCCTCGATTTTATTACCAAAGAATTCAATAAAGAAATAGCGGAGATTGTAGACGGAGTAACAAAAATCGGCGGTGTTTTTAAAGGGCAGGAAATTACCCAGGCGGAAAACTACCGGAAACTTCTTCTTTCAATGGTTAAAGACGTCCGGGTGATTCTTGTAAAGTTCGCTGACCGTCTCCATAATATGCGGACACTGGAATTTGTCCATCCACAGAAACAGAGGAGAATTGCAAAAGAGACGCTTGAGATCTATGCTCCGTTTGCCCACCGCTTTGGTCTCGGAATTTTAAAATGGGAACTCGAGGACCTCGCATTCAAGTATCTTAATAAAGAGGCATATGAAGACATTGCAAAGAAAATAAAAAATACGCGCAAGGAACGTGAAGTTTTCATAAATAAATTTTCCAAACCCATACTTGAAAAATTAAAAGAACATGATATAAAATATGATATTGGCGGCAGACCCAAACATCTCTACAGTGTTTACCGCAAAATGATAATTCAGAACAGACCATTCGAGGATATTTATGATCTGCTGGCTATAAGAATAATTCTCGAAAGCAATGATGCCAATGAATGCTATTATGTGCTCGGAATTATTAATCAGCTTTATAAACCCATACCCGACAGGTTTAAAGATTTTATTTCAATTCCCAAAAAGAATAATTATCAGTCAATTCATACGACTGTCATTGGTCCTGAGGGCAAGCTTATAGAAGTTCAGATACGGACCCGCAAGATGCACGAAATAGCGGAGAAAGGTGTTGCCGCTCACTGGAAATACAAGGAAAATACTGCAACCACAGACAAGGATCTTGAAGACTGGGTGAACTGGATCCGCGATGTGTTTGAGCATTCAACTAAAGATGAAGCGACAAAAGAGATACTTGCGAGTTTCAAACTGAATCTCTATCAGGATGAAATTTATATCTTCACTCCTAAAGGCGATCTAAGAAGACTCCCTCTGAATTCAACTCCGGTCGATTTCGCGTTCGAGATTCACAGTAATGTTGGATACAGATGCATAGGCGCAAAAGTAAACGGCAAAATCGTTCCTCTCGATACTGTAATTCACAGCGGCGACCAGGTGGAGATTATCACTTCAAAAAACCAGCATCCCAACAAAAGCTGGCTTCAATTTGTTCAGACTCATAAAGCGAAAAACAATATCCGTAAATACCTGAACAAGGAAGAGGAAAATGTAATCGAATCCGGTAAGGATATCTGGGAAAGAAAGATTAAAAAACTGAAACTTTCATTCAATCCGGATGAACTTCTTAAACTTGTCCGCAAACTTAAATTTGATAACAACAGGCAGTTCTTCCGGGCTCTTGCCCAGGATAAAGTCGATCTGGATGAAATATTGAATCCAACTCTTGAAACGGAGTCAAAATCCGTTCCGGAAGTTCAGTTCGAAAAATTTATTGATATCGCGCGAGGCAATGCCGGGGAAGTTGTTGTCGAAGGTGATCATAAAGGTTTTTCCTATACTTATGCAAAATGCTGCAATCCCATTCCCGGTGATCCGGTTATAGGATTTGTAACCATCGGGGAAGGAATAAAAATTCACAAGAAGGATTGTAAAAATCTGATCAATATGGTCAAATCAAATCCCGACCGGCTTGTTCCCGTAACATGGCCTAAATCAAACGGAGCATTCTTCGTAGCGGGTCTCTCAATAAAAGGGGATGATGTACCGGGAATACTGAAAGACATTTCGAACAGCATCACAACATATCAGAACACAAATATTAAATCTGTAAACATTTCAACCGGTGATTCTCTATTTAAAGGGACCATAACCGTCTTTGTGAAGGATTTGGATCATCTTAATAAACTCGTCGAGCGGCTCAAGAAGAACAGAGGAATATATTCTGTTGATCGGTTTGACACAGAAAGTTAATGAATGCAGGGTAAAACATTGAACGAAGAGAGAATATTGGCTATCGACTTCGGAGAAAAAAGAATAGGTCTTGCTGTTACGGACCCAATGAACATGTTCGGCTATCCGCTGGTTACTTTATCGAATGATGTAAAATTCTGGGGAGAATTAAAAAAAATTATTTATGAGTACAAGGTAGTTAAGATCATTTTGGGTTACCCGCTGAAAGAAAGCGGCGATAAATCGAAAATTTCAAATGCGGTTTTAAAATTCAGGGCAGAAATTGAGAGCAAAACTTCCATACCGACGGAACTTGTTGATGAACGTTATTCCTCATCAATAGCTCAGGAGAGAATTATTCTTTCCGTAAGTTCCAAAAAGAAAAGGCGGGATAAATCTCTGGTGGATAAAAATGCCGCGGCGGTAATGCTGGAGGACTATCTGAACACAATAAAAAAATGATTTCCGCCTTAATATTTACTATTATAAAATTGACATTTTTAACGATATAAATTA
>PGYS01000137.1 GCA_002839795.1 Ignavibacteriae bacterium HGW-Ignavibacteriae-3
TTTCATTTTGTCACCCAAAGGCTGATTTCTTAATTACAAAATAGTCTGATTCCCAAATAGCTCAAAGATGTTTTTAATTGTGATAAGAAATCGGAATTCATCTTTCCTTCAATTCAAATTCGGCGTATTTTGTAATCGATTTATATATTCAATTTTCTTCTTATCTATGGAGATAAAATGAAAAAATATTTTACCCCTCTATTGGTGCTCACACTCCTGCTTTCCATACCGGCAAAAAATTACGCGCAGGTTTCCATAATTCAGCGCGATTCAAAAATATCTGATATGATAAATAAAATATCGGCGGCTAATCTTGAATCATACGTAAGAAAAATGGTCAGTTTTAAAACGAGGCACACTTTAAGCACACGGGGAGATGCAGAAAAAGGCATAGGAGCCGCATGCAATTGGGTAAGGAGCGAATTTGAAAAAATCGGATCGGAATCCGGAGGCAGATTATCTGTGATTCTCGATTCTGTATATCTGGAGCCGGATGGAAGAAGGATTGCAAGAAAGACATTGTTGACTAATGTTATGGCTGCCTTAAAAGGATCTGATCCCGATGACAAAAGAATTTTCATCGTAGGCGGCCATCTTGATTCGCGCAACGGAGAAACGAATGATTCGGTGGGTCTTGCACCCGGAGCTAACGATGACGCATCCGGCGTAGCGGCGGTTCTGGAACTCGCGCGTGTAATGTCCGCAGTGAAATTCCCGGCTACGATTATTTTCGTGGCATTTTCAGGAGAGGAACAGGGATTGAACGGCTCTGCTTTCCTTGCCAAAAAAGCTAAAACGGAGAACTGGAATCTTATAGCCATGCTGAATAACGATATGATTGGCAACAGCTATTCAAATGAAACTCTGCTGAAAGATAATATGCAGGTGCGTGTATTCAGCGAGGCGATCCCGGTGAATGAAACCGATGCGATGAAAAATATCCGGCAGTCAACAAACGCTGAAAATGACGGCGCCTCAAGACAGCTTGCACGGTACATTAAAGAAATAGGCGAGCGTTATGTGGACCGGATCGAAGTGAAATTGATTTACCGCAATGACAGATATTTAAGAGGCGGCGATCATACTCCATTCAATAGAGAGGGATTTACTGCGGTTCGGTTCTGCGAGATGAATGAAAACTACAATTATCAGCATCAGAATGTCAGAATTGAGAACGGAGTGAATTATGGCGATCTGCCCGAATATGTGGATTACGAGTATGCCAGAAAAATAACTTCAATTAATCTTGCTGTGCTTTCCAATCTTGCTCTGGCACCGCGCGCGCCTGAGAGCGTCGGCATATTGGTAAGCGGACTGACAAACTCTACAACCTTAAGATGGAAAACTCCGGCGGGCAAAATCCCTAAAGGTTACTTTATTCTGATGAGAGAAACTTTTCAGCCGATGTGGGAGAAGAAAATCTTTACCGAAAAAAATGAAATTACATTGCCGTATTCAAAAGATAATTATTTTTTTGCTGTTCAATCAGTTGATGAGGACGGACACGAAAGCCTTCCGGTGTGGCCCGTACCGGTAAGATAAATTATAAACAAGGAGATCTATAGATGAAACTTTTTAAATACCGAATAATTTTAAATTCCTTTTTACTGATTGTATTTATCTCGCTTCTTGCATCCGCGCAGGAGAAGAAAAAATTATCGGTCGAATGGAGATACTCGCCGGAAGCGGCCTCAATTACCCAGCTGCCGAATGTGCAGTGGCTCGATAACGGTAAAGCGGTAATTTATGATTCCCGCAAACCTGCGGATCAGAGAACATTTGAACTTATGGATCCGGCCGCGGGATCAACTAAACCTGCGCTGGATATGAAAAAAGCTCTTGAGAGTCTCAAAAATATTATGAGTGAAAAAACTCCGCCCGTTCTTCCTCCCACTTCCAATTTTGATAAGCAAGGTGAAAAAGTATTTTATCTGTTGGGAGGGGATATCTATCTTCTCAATCTGAAGGATGCTTCATTTCAGCGATTGACCGAAACGAAAGAGGAAGAAAAAAATGTAAACTTTTCCCCGGACGGAAATTTCCTCGCCTATGTAAGATCGAATAATATTTATTTCTACGATATTAAAAATAAGATTGAAAGAGCGCTCACTAACGACGGTTCAGATTCACTTCTTAACGGAACTTTGAGCTGGGTTTACTGGGAAGAGGTTTTCGGGCGGAAAGATCTTGCGTACTGGTGGTCCGATAATTCAAAATCTATTGCGTATCTGCAGACTGACGAATCGCAGGTAAGTGTTATGTACTATCCGGATTTCAAACCGGCAGTACCTGATGTAATTAAGCAGAGATATCCTAAAACAGGCGGAGTAAATCCGGTTGTTAAAGTCGGCGTGGCGGGAATTGAAGATGCAAAAACCACATGGATAGATTTTTCCGGCAATCCCTATGAATATAATAAGGGTTAACTGGCTGCCGGATAGTAAACAGATTGCCGTGCAGACTATGAACAGGATGCAGGATCAGCTTGATATCTTTTTCGCCGATAAAATTTCGGGGAAAGTTAAACTGATTTTTAAAGAAACAGATCCCTGCTGGGTTAATATTTCGGATGATCTTCACTTCATAAAAAACGGAAAAGAATTTTTGTGGGTTTCCGAACGGAGCGGATACGCACATATTTACAGATATTCGATTGACGGCACTCTTATTAATCAAATTACAAAAGGGGATTGGGCTGTAGTTGCAAGCGGAGGTTCGGCATACTGGGTGCGTAAAGCTATAAGCGCAGTGGATGATAAAAATGATATAATTTATTTCACCGCGCAGGAAAAAGCCGCCACGGAAAAGTATCTCTACAAAATTAAATATGACGGCACCGGAATGAAACGTCTCTCCGCTGAGGAAGGAACACACGCAATTAATTTCAGTCCCGATACAAAATATTATTTTGATACTTATTCCAATATCAAAACGCCGCCGGTTCTTTCCTTATATAAAAATGACGGAAAGCTTATAAATCAACTTGGAAGCTACGATACCCAAAAATTTTCGGCTCTTGATCTTCAGAGGCCCGAGCAGTTTACCATTCCCGCGCGTGACGGATTTCCACTTCCCGCGGAAATAATGAAACCGAAGGATTTCGATCCGAATAAAAAATATCCTCTGATAATATACGTTTACGGCGGTCCGTCGGCACCCCAGGTTCTGAATAGATGGCGCGGTTCTGTCTATTATGATCAGGTTCTTCTCGATAACGGGTATTTGGTTGCGCTAGTAGATCCGCGCATCTCCGCTGCCATCAGCAAGAAACTTGAAAATCTTGCCAACCTGCAGCTTGGAGGCGCGGTTGAATTGAATGATCTCGTTGACGGTGTTAAATGGTTTAAGAAACAATCATATATCGATTCATCGAGAGTCGGGGTATGGGGATGGAGCGGCGGGGGTACTTTCACAATGAACGCTATGACCGGCTCAAAGGAATTCAAAGCAGGCATTGCAGTTGCGGCTGTGACCGACTGGCATTTTTACGATACGAAGTTCGGCGAGTCGGTTATGAAAACTCCTGACGTGAATCCGGAAGGTTATGAAAGCACATCTCTGGTTAAGAGGGCAAAAAATCTTCACGGAAGATTAATGATAGTTCACGGATCCTATGATGATAATGTCCATCCGCAAAATGCGTATGCGTTTATGGATGAGTTAATTAAAGCTAATATCATGTTCGACCTGATGATCTATCCGATGCGCATGCACGGCATATCCGACCGTCCGGCTCAGATTCATCTTTATAATAAAATGCTGGAGTTCTGGAAAAATAATTTATGATCTTTTGGTAATTGCATAATTAAATTAATTGTAGAGACGTCCCGCTCGGACGTCTCCTTTTTTAAATGTTTTTATACAGAGATTCTCGTTTCGTTGTCACTCATCTCAGAATGACAGTTTAATCTTGTATTGTCTTCTGAACAGGTTTAAATGCAGCTACGGCTTACAGACAGTCTCAAAAAATCATGAGACGCATCATCGATGCGTCTCTACATTTATTTGTCATTTCGAAACCCGACAGAGTCGGGAGAGAAATCTTACGGGCAGAATAATTACCTTCAGAGTGCGTTTATTATTCAATAACTCGAAATCTTTTCTTGATTCACATTTACAAGATTCACAAATTTGACTGCCAAATTTAAGGACAAATCCCGTGCATCTGATCGATTACCTCATTATCCTGATTTATTTCATTTTCAGTTTCGGAATAGCCATTTATTATTCCAAACGCGCAGGCAAAAGCACGCAGGAATTTTTTCTTAGCGGAAGAAATCTTCCATGGTATCTCGTAGGACTTTCAATGGTCGCCACAACATTCGCGGCGGATACTCCTCTCGCTGTTACCGAACTCGTAGTAAAAAATGGAATTTCCGGCAACTGGATATGGTGGAACTTCGTCTTCGGCGGACTTCTTACAGTTTTCTTCTTCGCAAAATTATGGCGCCGCGCCGGAATTATGACCGAAGTTGAATTCGCAGAGATCAGATATGACGGCGGTCCTGCAAAATTTTTACGCGGATTCAGGGCAATCTATCTCGGTCTGTTTATGAACATTATAATTCTGGGATGGGTTAACCGCGCCATGATCTCCATACTGGTCGGAATGTTCGGAATTGACGAGAGTGTCGCAATATTTTATGTTTTCGCCATTATGATCATTGTAGCGATTTATTCTGCCATGAGCGGATTGTGGGGTGTGGTTGTTACCGATGCGTTTCAGTTTGTGTTTGCAATGGTCGGCTGCATAATTCTTGCCATTCTGGTTCTTAATTCTCCGGAGGTTGGAGGCGTGGCCGGACTGCATTCCAAACTTCCTCCGTTTGTTTTTGATTTCTTCCCCGCAATTACTTCTGATGTAACAACTCTCGGCTCAACATTCGCGCTTACAACACTTTCATTCCTGGCGTATGTGGGAATTCAGTGGTGGGCTTCGTGGTATCCCGGCGCTGAACCGGGGGGAGGGGGATACGTCGCGCAGAGAATGATGAGCGCTAAAGATGAAAAGCACGCATTGATGGGAACATTCTTTTTCCAGGTTGCTCATTATGCAATCCGTCCGTGGCCGTGGATAATTGTAGGATTGTGCGCGATGGTTCTTTATCCGAATCTACCGGCGGATGAGGCGCGCATGGGATATATATATGCTATGAGAGATTTTCTTCCGATGGGACTTAAGGGAATGCTCGTCGCCGCCTTTTTTGCGGCTTACATGAGCACTATCGCTACGCAGTTCAACTGGGGCTCCTCTTATCTTCTAAATGATCTCTACAGAAGATTTTACAAAAAGAATGAAGATGAAAAACATTATGTCTCGGTCTCGCGTGCAATTACTATACTGCTGATGGTGGTCTCAATCTTTGTTACATTTTATGTGAACAGGATTTCCGGGGCGTGGGAATTTATTCTTGAATGCGGCGCGGGTCTCGGTCTCGTTCTGATTCTCCGCTGGTACTGGTGGCGCATTAACGCGTGGAGCGAGATCTCCGCGATGATCACCCCTTTTGTCGCATTGCCGATTGTTAAATACTTGGGAATTTCTTTTCCGCTATCACTCTACTATCTGGTCTTTACAACGACTGTGGTCTGGCTTATCGTAACATTTCTTACCAAACCCACGAGCGAAGCAAAGCTTAAGGAATTCTATCGAACGGTTCATCCAGGCGGTGTATTATGGAAAAAGATAAGCGATCAGATGCCTGAAGTTAAAGGCGATTCAGGTTTTGCCAGAATGTTTCTGAACTGGTTCCTCGGTGTTGTACTGGTTTATACTTCTCTGTTTGGAATCGGTAGCATCATCTTCGGTTTTTACATGAACGGATTTATTTATCTGGCGGTCGCGGCGTTAAGTTTATTTATTGTTTTGAGAAATATTTCAAAATGATTCTTCACTACTTGTAGAGACGCCCCATGGGGCGTCTCTTCGGAAAAATATTTAAAAGCGATGACTTAAATTAAAGATACATATAGAGTTGAATCTTCAAGATTGTGGGGTTGGGATTATTTACCCCGTGAGATATTGATATGCAATATTACTATGTATATGTAATCAGATCACTAAAAGATAATAAGAATTATGTAGGATTCACTCGTGATTTGAAAAGAAGAATTGTGGAGCACAATTCAGGGAATGTTACTTCGACCAAGACAAGAATACCATTCGAATTGGTTTATTGGGAAGGATGTAGAAACCAGCAAGATGCAATTAAAATGGAAAAGTATTTGAAATCTTCTTGGGGCAAAAGATACATTAAGAGCAGAATCAAAAATTATCTCACGGGGTGAATCCATGGTGGTATTACATTACGATAAATTGTAAAAGGCATATTGACTGGTTCGGAAATATTCTAAATGGTAAAATGAAATTAAACGAATTGGGAATTGCAGCAAATGCATTTTGGTCAGAAATCCCAAACCATTTTCCCAATGTAGAATTGGATAATTATATAATTATGCCCAATCATCTTCATGGAATTATGATAATTGAAAAAACTGTAGAGACGAGGCATGCCTCGTCTCTACGAAGCAAATCAATTACCTTATCGAATATTATAGGTTCGTTCAAATCTGCAGTTTCAAAATATGCCAATGAAAATGGTTTTAATAAATTTTCATGACAAACACGTTTTTATGACCGCATCATTAGAAACGAAAAGGAATTGTTGAATATCAGGAAATATATTTCTCAAAATCCGCTTAAATGGGAATATGACAGGAGCTCGCGGGAGAATATTCCTGGTTAGTAACAGAAGAGTGGATTAATATTTCGAAATGATGCTTCTCTGGGGTAATAACTGATTTATATTTTCACCGCAGAGGCACAGACCTGCCTGCAGCAGGCCTGGACTCGAAGAAAATTTATTTTAATTTATCAGAGAAGACCTTTTTAAATTTTTCCAGTTTGGGTGTAATCACAAAACTGCAGTATGCCTGATTGCTGTTCCTGTTGTAATAATCCTGATGATAATCTTCCGCTATGTAGAATATTTTAAACGGAACAATTTCAGTTACAATCGGATCGCTCCAGATTTTAGAAGAATCCAGCGCGCGTTTATATTTCTCGGCAAGAGTTTTCTGGGTATCATTATGATAAAAAATAGCTGAACGGTATTGAGTGCCCACGTCATTACCCTGGCGGTTCAGTGTGGTCGGGTCATGTGTCTTCCAGAAAACTTCAAGCAGATCCGTAAATGAAATTATTTTTGGATCGTAAGTAATCTGGGTGCATTCAGCGTGTCCTGTCCGTCCTGTAGTAACAGCTTCGTAAGTCGGATTGGGAACGCTTCCTCCGCTGTATCCGCTTTCAATTTTAATAACTCCTTTTAATCTCTGAAAAACCGCCTCCGTGCACCAGAAGCATCCCGATGCGAATGTAGCGGTATCATATTTATTTTCCCCTTTCATGTTCTCCTCATCTTTTGTCTGAGCATTCAGTTCATTAAACGATTTATTGTTTTCACCGGAACAGCAGAATAAAGTTAATATTGCGGTAAAAGCAATTAACAAAAATTTTATTTTTCCCATCTTTTCATTTTTCCTGTTTTCTGTTTTTTCCCCCCGGCGAAAAGCGCGGGGCAGGTTTGTTCTTCCCGGTTAAATCAAGAATCGGGCTTATATCCTACCTTAACAAAAACTCCGTCCGGAAAGTGCCCCTCGGCTTTATTTCTTACCATCATTTCTCCTAATCTTTAACCCCTAACTTCTCTACGCAAACGTATAAAATAGGACCGCCCGTCTTCGATGCAAAAATAATTATTCTGAAATTT
>PGYS01000015.1 GCA_002839795.1 Ignavibacteriae bacterium HGW-Ignavibacteriae-3
TTACAATTTATTATGTTATTTTTTAATAAATGAAAAGCGTTTTAAGGGAAATAAATAATTAATTTATTTTTTTAGGATAAATCATATATGAAATTATTATGCAGGACCCAGAACTTCAGAAAAAACTTGGCGATGCTCCGCCTGTATTTCTGAGAAGAGCAGCAAGAATTTTTGGATTTGCGGCATTAACAACCGGAATTGTTTTAATTCTACTTATTATTTATTCAATGCTTTTCTTATACCAATAATTTACTATTTACGGAGTGCGATTAATGTATTCTTCTTCAAAAAAATTGTTTATAGGTAACTGCCTCTTTTTGTTTATTCTTTTTCTAAGTTCAAAGTCATTCGCGCAGGAATTTAACTGCGCCGATTGCCACGAGAACGTAATTCAAAAATCGGTTCACAACGAAGTTATCGGCTGCCAGGATTGTCACGATGGGATAAAAGATGAGAGTCATGCCGAGAAGAAGAAATACACAAAAGTTAAATGTGAAAACTGCCATGAAGAGTACGCCAATTTAGTTAACAGCGATATTCATCATAGACTCAAAGGAAGAGTAAAGACTCCACCCGATTGTAAAAAATGCCATGGCACTCATGAAATAAAAACTCCGCCAAAAGAGAATAAATTAAAAGTGAAGGAATACTGTTCCAAGTGTCATACAAGCATGATTCTTGCCAATCCATACCACTCAAAAGCAGTTGAGGGGAATAAATGTATAAGCTGTCACAAGCAAAATGGTTTTACTAAACTCAGTGAATCAGTTCACAAAAACCTGGAATGCGCAGATTGCCACAATTACATTTCTCATAATCTTACTAATCATTCCAAGAATGTTGTCGCCACGCAAAAAGCGGATTGCTATCTGTGCCATTCATCAATCGCCAAGGAACATAGAGAAAGTATTCATGGCATTTCGTTATATGAAGGAATTGATGAAGCCGCAATGTGCTGGAACTGTCATGGTTCCCATGAAATTAAAAAAGTAAAGGATCAATTAAGCCTCGTTTACCCCACAAACCTTGGAGCTACGTGCGGTAAATGTCATGACAACCCAAATCTTGTTAAGAAATTTTCATTCGGTGTTAAAAATCCCGGACTACTATATTCGACTTCTGTCCATGGCCAATTAGTAGCTAAGGGAAGTTTAAGTTCGGCAAACTGCAGTCTGTGTCACGGTGTCCACGATATTAAAAACCGGGTTCAGCCGGGCTCTAAAATATCGTCATTTAATGTACCCGAAACCTGCGGGCAATGTCACCGGCAAATAGCTGATGAATATGAAAAATCAGTTCATTGGATTCGTGCGAAAAAGGGAGTTCGCGAGTCTCCCGTTTGTAATGATTGCCACAATGAACATAGCATTCACGCTGTAAATACTCTCGACAAAAAAATAGAAGCTAAAAAACTTCAGCAGCGAACATGTATGATTTGCCATCAGGATCCGAAAATAGCTGAGCGATTCGGTGGAACCGGAAGCCAGGCTAAACAATACGAGGATAGTTATCATGGTCTGGCAGTCATGCGGGGTGATAAAGATGCCGCAATGTGCGTAGACTGCCACAGCATCCACAAAATTCTTCCCGAGAATAATCCTGAATCCACGGTTAGCCAGGCTAACATTACGGCAACGTGTAAAAAATGCCATCCGGAAGCAACTGATACATTCGCAAAAAGTTATTCTCACATGACCTTGGATCAGACAGCTTCCAAAATTGAGAGCATAGTAACTTTTATATATCAGTGGCTAATAATATTAGTCATTGGCGGAATGATCTTACATAATCTTCTGATTTTTGTTTTCGAAATAAAGAAAAAACGCCGTCACGAAAAGGGTGAAATTACAATACCGCGTTTTACGAAAAATGAAGTTATTCAGCATCTACTTCTTCTTACTTCATTTATAATTCTTGCTGTAACGGGATTCGCACTCAAATATCACAGCAGCTGGTGGGCTGAACTCCTTCACATGTTTGGATTAAGCGAAACTGCCCGCCAGTATACGCATCGTGTCTCCGCGGTAGTGATGATTGTTGCCAGTCTCTACCACATCTATTATTTAGCCTTCACTGCTCGCGGAAGAGACTTGCTTAAAAACCTCATCCCAAAATTTCACGATCTTACCGATGCGAGAGATAATATTCTGTACTATCTAAAGCTGAAAAAAGAGAAGCCAAAATTTGAAGCGTATGATTACACGGAAAAAGCAGAATACTGGGCTCTTATCTGGGGTACTATAGTTATGGGAGTAACCGGTTTTATCCTATGGTTCCCTACTGTAGTTGGAGATTGGGCACCGGTTTGGCTGATCAAAGTAAGTGAATTAATTCATTTTTATGAGGCCATTCTTGCGACACTTGCTATTCTTGTCTGGCATTGGTTCTTTGTAATTTTTCATCCCAATGAATACCCCATGAGCTTAACCTGGATAGACGGAAAAATGTCGCTTCATAAATACCGTCATCATCATGAAAAGCACTTTAGAAGAGTGGTTCTGGACTGGAAAGAGTATAAAAAAGGAATTAAAGATCAGAATAAACTTAGCAACAGCACAAATCTTTTCACCTCTACATTGGAGAAGAACGGATTAAATCCCGATCTTATTATTCAGCACGAAATTGACAACGATCCGGAATTAAGAGTATGGCTGGAGGAAAAACTTGAGCCCAAGGTGGATAATGAGTAAATAAGCCGGATATTTAAATTAGAGTCGAATTAAGGAAGGTTGCCTATTTTACACAAATGGGCTATATTTAAATAAGATTAATAAGTTCTTTTATATATTTCACTGTAATCATTATCATTCATAAAAATATTCCATGGAGGAATTAAAATGAATTACAAAACAACTTTACTCACATTGATTATTGCTGCCTTTCTTGTTCTTCCCTCGAATCTGAGAGCTCAGGCAAAATATGTCGGAACTAAATCATGCAGCATGTGCCATAAAACCGAAAAACAAGGACAGCAATTTAAAATTTGGCAGGACAGCAAACATTCACAAGCCTATAAAGCTCTATTAACTGCTAAGGCCGATGAGATCTCGGCAAAAAAAGGCGGAAAGAAAGCCGCTGAAAATCCAGAATGCTTGAAATGCCACGTCGGTGACGCATCATTAATTGCCTCAGCATTTAAGGAAGACGGAGTACAGTGCGAAACGTGTCATGGTGCCGGCTCAGAGTACAAGGCCATGAGCGTTATGAAAAACAAAGCTGAATCAATCAAAAAAGGCATGACCGAATTCAAAGACGTTGAAAAGTTTTGCACTACTTGTCATAATTCCAATAGCCCGACTTTCAAGGAATTCAAGTTTTCAGAAATGTTGAAAAAAATTGCTCACCCAACACCAAAAGGATAATCTTACTTCTTAGAGCTAAAAATGAAAAAAATATTTTTGTTAGTATTGTTTTTAAGCCTGCCATTAATGATTTCTGCTCAGAATCTTAATGGCAGTATCTCTTCCTCATTTTACACATTTGAAAGATTTGATGATCTGAACACTTCCGACACATTCATCCGCAACTACGAAGCATTGTCTCTCAATTTTAATTACAATAAAGTTTCTCTCAGAACAAGATTAAATTTTGAAACAAATCTCGGCAACACGCTTGAGAGCGATCCGAGACTAAGATTTTACAATTTATTTCTTGAAGCACGGGACATTTTTGATGTATTCACAGTAAAATTGGGAAGACAGCCACTGTTTACGCCGGTTGGCGGCGGATTGTACGATGGTGTCAATCTAAAGTTCAGGTATTCCGGAGTTTCATTAACGGGATTTTACGGCGGGAACGTACCGGCATACCAGAAGTTGAATATCACCAATGATTTTAAAAATGATTATGTACTGGGCGGAAAATTTGAAGTGAACTTTCTTAATCACTTTAATTTCGGACTGAGCTACATCGATAAGAATTTCAAACCGATGGATTTCACTGCCTGGCGCCTCGATGGAAATTTAAATCTTATCCAGGTTCTCATAGAACAAAAATCCAATCAGTATAAATTTATGACCGCGGAAGCATCGTATTTTCTGGACGGGAAAATTAATCTTGATACTCGCTATGAGTATGACGTCAATTATAAAACAACGTCAAAATTTGAGGTCAGCGGACGAGTTCAGGCAACCGGAGAATTGGGCGTTGATGTTTATTATAATTTCCGCGAACCGAAGATAAGGTATAACTCAATCTTTTCTGTTTTCGATTATGGAAACTCCCAGGAAATAGAAGGCGGAGTTGATTATAAATTCAGCAAGGATGTGACTGTTTTTGGTAAATACGGCTATGTGAAATACAAAGACGAAAATTCCGGACGCATTAATTTAGGCACAACTACCAAGTACGGAACTTTAAGCTACCGCAGAACATTTGGATATGCCGGAGAACTCTACGTAATATCATTTTACACGGGACATTCCTTCGCGGACGGATTTATAACCCCTTCCGTAGGTATTGCATTTACAAATTACAAATTATCCCCTGATGCCGAAGTGAATAATATCACGACATTATTGGGCGGAATTAATCTGAGACCCGGGAAAGAGTTTTCGTTCGATCTGCAGGGTCAATATTTCAACAACAAAATTTACAAGAATGATTTCAGAATCCTGTTCAAAGTAAATTACTGGTTCAATACTAATCTCTAGATAATTATGAAAATAAAATATTTTTATACTGCCTTAGCCCTTACTCTTATTTGTTTTTTGACAATTGCGGCAATTAGCAAAGATGCACCGGGTCACGAAGGAGCAACGAACAAAGATATTATCAAATTCTCTCATAAGGTTCACAAAGAAGTTACTGATTGCGCATCCTGTCATACACTGGCCGGTGAAAGTACTTCACTTAACACCCGCCTTCTTCCCGAAAAATCAGTTTGTGCAACCTGCCATGATGTGGATGATGATAAGAATTGCAACCTCTGCCATTACGATGAAAAATACGAACCGCTTCTAATGAAAAAAGCCGAATTAATATTCGATCATAAATTCCATACCGCCGATCAAAAAATGGCCTGTGAATCCTGTCATAAAGGATTGGGCGAGGTTGATTATAGTTTTGAGTCCATTACCGCAAAACCAGCGATGATTGTATGCTATGATTGCCATAATGGAAATTCTGTCGCCGCCAATGTGTGCGAATCCTGCCATATTTCAACAGCGGGGCTTACTCCGCAGGATCATAAGCAGGTATCATTCTTCAAAAATCACAAATTCAGCGCGTCAAGAGAAAATTCCCAGTGCCAGATGTGTCATGACAACACTTTCTGCGAATCATGTCATACTTCCACAACAATGATCACAGAGAAAAACAGTGCGCGTGATTTTTATACCCCCTATTCCCCTCATAAATACACTGATAATACAAAACAGCAGGCCATAACCCGCGTGCATGATTTGAATTACCAGTACACTCACGGAATTGAATTAAAGGGGAAAACGAACGAATGCCAGACATGTCATCAGCCTGAAGTATTCTGCGGTAAATGTCATGATTCCAATTCAAAGGATTTTGCACTTTCCGGAAATATTCCAAAGTCTCATAAAGCTCCGAATTTTGTAACAATCGGCGTCGGAACGGGCGGCGGACAGCACGCAGTGCTTGCAAGAAGAGACATTGAAAATTGTTCGTCATGCCACGATGTACAAGGTGCAGACCAAAACTGTATTCTATGCCACGTTGATAATGACGGAGTGAAAGGTACGAATCCAAAAACACATGCAAGAAATTTCGGACGCGATTTTGATAAGGGAGACTGGCATTCCGATCGCGGATCAGTTTGTTATTCATGCCATACGGATGCCAATGCACGCCCAGGAGGAATTAAAGGGGTCGGTTTCTGCGGCTATTGTCATAACTAAAATTATAACTCTCGGATAGATTATGAGATATACAAAATTATATTTTACCTTTATCGTTGTAATGGGAATGCTTTCGTTTTCGTGCAGTGATTTACAGCAGGATATTACTGTTCCATCCAAGGTGAGTTTACACGGTGTGGGTGTGTTAAATCCTTCTTCCGCATCTTATCACGGATTATCAGTAAAGGAAAAAAAGCTGGAAAGCTGCAGGCAATGTCACGCCTCCGATTTAACCGGCGGCACTGCTTTTACTACCTGCAATACGTGCCATCCAGCACTGACCATTCATAACTCTAATATTAATAATCCGTCCTCAGCAGGATTTCACGGCAGATATATTGCTTCAAAGAATTGGAGTATGAGTTCCTGCACAATGTGCCATGGAATAAATTATGCCGGCGGTGTTGCAAGTCCTTCATGTAATACTTGTCATAAAAATGCCGGCGGTCCCGAAGCGTGCAATACCTGCCACGGCAGCTTTGCAAATCCTGCTTTAATAGCACCTCCCACTGATCTTAGCAGAAATATTGATGCAAAATTTCCCGGCGTGGGCGCTCACAATGCCCATTTATTCACAGCTAAAATCGGAGCCGTTGCATTTTGCAATGACTGCCATATCGTACCCGCAAGTTATTCGGCAGCAGGTCATATTGACAATTCACCAAGGGCGGAACTTCTTTTCCCCAAAAAGAACAATTTTGAGACGGGAAATGCCTCTTACAATTATACCAGCTACACATGTTCCAATACATATTGCCATGGTGGATTTGCCTTCTTAAAATCAAACTCGCCATACGCGTTTGCCTACACTGCCGATAAGATAGAGGGAAATGTTAATCTTCCTGTCTGGAACAAGGTTGACGGAACTCAGATGGCCTGCGGCTCCTGCCACGGTCTTCCCCCGAAAGGGCATATGGATGCGAAACTTGAAAGTTGCGGTACGTGTCATCAGGGAATTGTAGATAAGACCGGAAAGATAATCGACGCGACAAAACATATGAACAGAAAAATAAATGTCTTTAATCTTGAGTATTAATTAGCGATTTGTTCCTAAGCCGCTTTAGAGCGGCTTTTTTTTAAACTTTTTTGAAACATTATGAAACAATGAAACAAAATGTCCATAAGCGATAACTTAAAAGACCATATACTTGACTCGATTGCCGAAGGTGTTTTTACCGTAGACAAAGATTTTAAAATAAATTTTTTCAATAAAGCCGCAGAAAAAATTACCGGATACAAACGCGACGAGGTGCTTGGAAATTTCTGCAAGAATGTTTTCCGCTCACAGGTATGCTATTCAAATTGTCCTATAGCTATAGTTTTAAGGACCCAGAATAATCTTTACGATTTTGAATCGGTGATAAAAACTTGTGTTGGAGATGAGAAAACTATTAAGCTCAATGCCGCGGTTCTTTACAACGATTTAAATGTGCCGGTCGGCGGGATTGTATCATTCAGGAATCTTTACGAGTTCGAAGCGATAGGGATTGATTTACAAAAAGAAACTTTCTTCAACGGTATAATCGGCCACAGCCGTCAGATGAAGGAAATTTTTGAATTGATAGAGGAGATTTCGGAGACCGATGCACCGGTGTTCATTCAAGGTGAATCCGGAACAGGAAAAGAACTTGTAGCTAACGCAATTCAAAAATTGTCTAACAGAAAAAATAATCCGTTTGTTAAAATTAATTGTTCGATATTTCCTTCAAACCTTCTCGCCAGTGAATTATTCGGACACGTTAAAGGTGCGTTCACGGATGCATTTAAAGACCGCCCCGGAAGATTCGAAGTAGCAGAGAAGGGTACTATTTTTCTGGATGAAGTTGCAGAGATGCCTCTTCAGATGCAGATTCAGCTGCTTCGTGTTCTTCAGGAGGGAACTTTTGAAAGAGTCGGTGAATCAATCACCCGCAGAGCCGACGTTCGCGTTATAGCGGCAACGAATATTAATATAAAAGACGCACTTAAAAAGGGCCAGTTCAGGGAGGATCTGTTTTACCGGTTGAATGTCATTCCTATCGTGATTCCCCCGCTAAGGGAAAGACCGGAAGATATTATTCCCCTGGTGAAATATTTTTTAAATAAGTTTTCTCTTTTTTATAAAAAACAGATAACCGAATTGGAAGAAGGCGCATTCGAGATTTTGTTGAATTACCAATGGCCCGGTAACATTCGCGAACTGGAAAATGCAATTGAGTATGCTTTCGTAAGAACAATTAAGAAAAACATTATAGAATCAGCTAAGCTCCCCGTGAGCATTATCGAAGGAGTAAAAAGTCCCCCCGTAAAATCAACCTTAACATTTTTCCCGGTCTCAAAAGAACGTGCAGATCTTCTTTTCCTTCTTGAAAAAAATCTATGGAACAAGAGCAAAGTTGCAAAGGAGCTTAACATAGGACGTACCACTCTATGGCGTAGGATGAAGAAATTAGGGTTAACGAACCAATAACTGTTCCTGTGTTCCACATTACCGCGAAACATGTTCCACTCCAAAATCCGAGTCAATTCTTCGAAATTAACAATTATGCTTGCCGCGTTATAGCAACCTGAAACAAACTGTTCCAAATTGAAAAGAAAAAGGTCATTTAGGTGCGATTTTAATAATGGCATTTAAGTTGCAACTGTAGCCCGACAGATAAATTTTAATTCAATTACCGGACAAATAAAATGAAAATGCGATTCATAATACCGTTATTATGTGTATCCGCGCTGTTTGCATTCATAAGCTGCGCTGACAAAGATACCGAAGATCTAAATGAACCCTCCCCAACGATTGAGAAATCCATCGCTTCCTGCGAGGGCTGCCATACAAATTATACTACATTAAAAAAAGTTTATTCCCCTGATCCCGTTGAAAGCGAAGGCGCCGGGTGCGGCGGCGAAACGCCACACTTCGAGCCTTATGACCGCGTTTATCTCGGCGGAGACGGATATCAGACTTTCAAAAACAATATTCATGGAAAAATGCCTTGTGTGGCTTGCCATAACGGAGTAGACGGCACAAGCGATAAGTCAAAGGCACACTCAGGTAATTTTATTAAAAAACCATCCTCGCGAAGTGATGCTAAATGCGCAAGCTGCCACCCGGACGTTTACAATCGCACAAAGAACAGTATTCATGAACAAGGATGGGGACAAAAATCTATGGTGGTTCTCCGATCCGGTTTATCAAATATTCCGAGCGGATTCGATCAGCTGTCCTCGGTTATGAAAGAGGGATACGATAAAAACTGCGGCAAATGCCATGCTTCCTGCGGTGACTGCCATGTGAATAGACCAAAGGCGGGAGGCGGCGGTTTGGCAAACGGGCATGCATTTACAAAAACTCCGGACATGCGAAATGTTTGCGTTACGTGCCATGTAAGCAGAGGTGGTCATGCCTACTTTGGCCAGGCTGCAGGAACGGTACCAGATGTGCATCTTACAAAAAAGCAATTTACGTGTCTGAATTGTCACACACAAAATGAAATTCATGGCGACGGTAATATATATGATCAACGTTATAAAATGGGAATGCTTCCAAAATGCCAGAATTGCCATACAGGCATTGAAAAAAGCAACAATTATCATCAGGCACATTTAAATTCATTTTCATGCAATACCTGCCATTCACAGGATTATAATAATTGCGGAAGCTGCCATATAGGCGGCGAAGGTGCGCGAATACCTTCCTATCAGGGATTCAAAATTGGAATGAATCCAATTCCTGAAACAAAGACATTCAAGTATGCAGTATTAAGACAATCTCTTACGGCCCCTGACAGCTGGAAAAACTATGGTGTGGCAACACTCCCTAAATTTGATGCTAAACCAACATATAAATACTCCACACCGCACAACATCATTCGATGGACATCACGCACAACGGTTGGTACCGGCAAAGCTTGCTATGACGCATGCCATGTTATAAAGAACACTGACGGAACTTACAGAAATAAACAACTCTATTTATTCAAGAGCGATCTACAAAGCTGGGAGTTAAGTGCCACGCAATCCATTACCGTTGACGGCAAACTTCCCTCCAAATGGGATGTTAAATAATTTGTTATACACTAAACATATAAAATCAATGCAACACAAAACAAACAAAGGAGTTACAAAAATGAAGCTTAGAAATCTTTTTTATCTGATGTTAGTACTTCCCTTTTTATTCATTTATACGGGATGCAGCAAGACTGAGGATAGCCCTGTCGAGCCGACTGCGGTTAATGAAGCACAGGTTCTTGCCGAGTACTTAGAAGCTAACGGCGATTTTTTGAATTTAACTGCTCCCGCAGTAATTACAGCCACAGATGTAAATTCACTGCGCTTAACAAATCCTACAAAATTGCTGGTGATTGATATCCGCAGCGCTTCTGACTTTGAAACTAAAGGTCATATCGAAGGAGCCAAACAAGTTGACCTAAAAAATATTGTTACATACATGCAGACCGCAAATTCGACGCAATATGAAAAAGTTGTGATTGCATGCTATTCAGGACAGACCGCTGGTTATGCCGTATCACTTCTAAGACTGTTGGGCTATACAAATGTATTTTCACTTAAATGGGGAATGTCTTCCTGGAATGCATCCTGCGCATCATCCTGGGCAGCTCCGAGTATCGGAAACAATTATACAAATTTCGTTACTACTTCAACACCTAAAGCCGCCGCCGGAAGTTTACCTGTCCTGAATACCGGAAAGAAAACCGGTAAAGAAATCCTTGAGGCCAGAATAAGTACACTTTTGGCAACTGCCAGCGCGAGCCCATTTGACGATATCAAAGTTGCATGGGGCACGGTAACTGGCGCGCTTTCAAATTATTATATTGTCAATTACTGGTCACAGACAGACTACGATAAAGGTCATCTTCCCGGCGCAATTCAGTATACCCCAAAAGCTGACTTAAAATTATCAGCTAATTTGAAAACATTACCGACTAACAAGACTATTGCACTATATTGCTACACGGGACAAACTTCAGCACAGGTAGTTACGATCCTTAAAATTTTGGGTTACGATGCAAAATCTTTATTATTCGGTGTTAACAGCATGAACTATGATTGGATGGCCACCGCAGGAATTTCAAATCAATTTAAATCAACAGAAATAAACGCTTTTCCTTTCGTAACCGGTAAGTAACATTTACGGGGAAATCTCTTTCACAAAGAGATTTCCCTTATTATATTAAGCTTAATTTTTGTCGGTATTATAAAATGAAAGAGATGTTGGGTAATCAGTATTTCATGGCGCGCAATTATCCCGCGGCCCAAGGCGAATTTGAAGAATGCCTGGTCAAGAACCCGAAAAACAAATCAGTAAGGAAAAAATTAATTGTCTGTTATACACAGACAGGGAGAATTAAGGAAGCGATAAAATTTTTTAACGAATTGATTGCCGAGGATATACAATTTATAATCAACACCAATCCTGTTACAGACGATTGCCCCTGCCCTGAGCTGGTTGCCAAAATTGAGGGTCAGGGAATATTCAACGAGGAGTCATTGGATTATTGCATCGTTCTGGGCATAATCTGGTTGTATTGCGATATCTCAAAATCATTAGAATATTTTATAAAAGCCAATGAGAAAGCGCCCGATGATGAGACGCTGGCATTTACATTAAATACATTGGAACGTTATATAGATAGCCACCCCATAAATAAACACATTGTTTAATTCAGCTTATTAGCCCCGATTTTCAACATATTACCTCATTTTCCCTGCTTTAGAAAGATTTTGGAGCCGTTTTTTCATAATTTTGGGTTCACAAAATCGGATGTTTTTGATCCGTGAAGTAACAATTTAATTAAGAGTGAAGATGCTTCAATCAATTTATCTCTTTAATATACTTTTGCCGGTATTTTATTTTTTGGTTTTCATTATCTACGGATATGACTTCTATCAGGAAAATAAGACCGTAAATAATTCAAAGCGAATCATATTATTTATAACGCTGCTGCTGCACACTTTTTTCCTGGTCTCCAGAACAATAGAATATAATCACCCTCCTATCACGAACAAATTTGAGATTTTTTCAATTATATCTTTCTCTATTGGTTTTTCCTACTTTGTACTTGAACTTCTGACCGATATCAGAGGCACAGGTACATTCATAATTTTCTTTTCATTTCTGTTTCAGATAATCTCATCACTTTTTGTTGAGCATACATATATAGTGCCCGAAGTTTTGAGAAACCGTCTGCTGGGGCTTCATGTTATTAGTGCGCTTTTAGGTTATTCCGGAATTACTATCTCCGCTGTTTATGGTTTATTATATCTGCTGCTCTACAAAAACCTGAAATCGAACAAATTCGGATTGATTTTTAACCGGCTGCCTAATCTGGAAATTTTGGAGAAACTAAGTTTTTATTCGGCAGTCATCGGATTTGTTCTCTTAACTTTTGCCATTGTGATTGGAATAATCTGGCTTCCAAGCGCGTTTCCGGAATTCTCCTACTATGACCCGAAGCTTATAGGAACCTTTATAGTCTGGCTGATTTATGGAATCGGCATAGTGAATAAATTTTTGGAGAAATTGTACGGAAGAAAAGTAATACTTTATTCTTTATTTGGTTTCATTGTTGCCATTATGTCTCTTATAATCACGAATACGTTAGCAAAGACGTTTCACTCGTTTTATTGAAAGTTTTAAAATGAATTTAGTCGGTATATCTATAAATCATAATACATCCCCTCTCGAACTTCGCGAGGCGGTTCATCTGAGCCGCAGTGATATTGTCGAATTCATACCGCTTTTGAAAAAAAAATATTTTTCTGAAGGAGTAGTAATTTCCACCTGCAACAGAACGGAGATTTTCGGTTTTCCGGAGAGTTCAGGGCTTGATCCCGAACCGCTTATGGAAGTACTGATGGAATTCAAATCCGGTGCGGATATAAAACCCCAACACATTAAAAGATACTTTTCATGCGGTGCAGTTAAACATTTATTCGCAGTAGCTTCAGGAATCGATTCTCTCATCATCGGAGACAGTCAGATTCTCGGCCAGGTTAAAGAGGCGTTTGAGATATCTGAAGATCTTAACTTTGCAGGTTCCGTCCTTAGGAGGATTTTTGATACGGCGACTCGTGTAGGTAAGCGGGCAATTAAAGAAACAACTATAGGTGAAGGCGCCGTAACAGTTAGTTACGCCGCAGTCCAGGTCGTTGAAAAAATATTTGCGAATCTTGAGCGCAAATCTGCTCTTATAATCGGAGCCGGAGAAACCGGCGAACTTGCAGCGGTTCATTTGCATGATAAAGGCATAGGTAAAATCGCAATTTCAAACAGATCAGTAGACAGGGCCGAAAAATTGGCCGGCAAAGTCCACGGCGAGATTGTGCCGTTTCAACTCCTTGGCGAACATCTTCATAATTACGATATTATAATCAGTGCGACCAGCGCGGAAAAACTTATAGTTACATTTGAAAATGTAAGCTCCGCAATGAAAAAAAGGAGAGGGTCTCCGGTAGTTTTAATGGATATTGCTGTTCCCCGTGATATTGATCCCGAAGTAAAAAAAATTGATAATGTTTTCTATCATGATATGGATTCTCTAAAGATTATTGTTGGGCAGAATGTGCAGAAGCGTAAAGATCAGATTCCGCTTGTCGAGAAAATAATTATGGAAGAACTTATAGGATTTTTCGGCTGGTATAATACACTGGACGTTGTTCCGACCATTAAAACAATGAGATCATTTTTCGAAGAAATAAGGAAAGATGAGCTTGAAAAGATCAGAAATAAGGTTAGCGATGAAGATTATGTTAAAATTGAAGATATGACACGGAGGATGATCGGCAGGCTGCTTCATAATCCGACGGTTAAATTAAGGGAGTTTGCGGAAACAGGGGCGAATATAAACGACGTCACAACCAACACAATGATTTTAAAAGAACTATTCAATCTGGATCATCCATCGGACAACGGCGATGATACCGGCAGTAAAATAAATTGCAAGGAAGAACTTGACAAAAAATAAACTCGTAATCGGATCACGCGGAAGCGAACTCGCGCTATGGCAGGCCAAATTTATCAAGAAAGAACTTGAGAGAAAAAATAAAAATCTTTCTGTCGAGATTAAGATTATAAATACTAAAGGCGATAAAATTCTTGATGTTGCTCTTTCAAAGATCGGAGATAAAGGACTCTTTACCAAAGAGCTTGAAACTGAATTGCTGAAAGGTACGATTGATCTCGCGGTTCATAGTCTTAAAGATCTTCAGACAGAAATTCCCAATGGATTGAAACTTGCCGCGGTAACAAAACGGCACGCGGTGGAAGATGTATTAATTGCCCGTAAAAAAGGCGTAAAGATCAGTAATTTGCCCGTTAATGCGGTTGTTGCTACGGGCTCGCTCAGAAGGAGATCTCAATTGCTTCATCTCCGCCCGGACATTAAAGTCGAAGAGCTTAGAGGCAATGTGCCTACACGGATAAGAAAATTTAAGGACTCTAAGTGGGATGCGATTATATTAGCCCGTGCCGGCGTTGAGAGACTGAAACTCAATAAATATATTTCAAGTATTATCAAAACTGCCGAGATTTTACCCGCAGTCGGTCAGGGCGCATTAGGCATTGAGATCAGAGAAGACAATAAGCGTGCTGAAAAAGTTTTAAAATCTATTGATCACATAAAAACGTTTACAGCTGTCCGCGCTGAGCGTGCGCTCTTGAAAGCACTTGAAGGAGGATGCCAGGTTCCGATCGGTGCCTACGCGGAGGTAAAACCAAACGGATTATATCTTGAAGCAGTGGTTGGCTCTGTTGACGGTTCAATTACATTCAGGAAAAAATTATGCGGTACGAAAACCAATCCTGAAAAACTTGGACAAAAATTAGCAAAGGACCTTTTGAAAGCGGGTGCAGATTCTGTGCTAAAAGATGTTTATAACAGTGTGCGTTCAAAGTGAACTTGCTGATAAATAAAACAATATTAATCACCAAGAGCGAATCGGATGCTAAAAATAATCTCGATCTTTTGATAAATGAAGGCGCGGAAATAATTTATTGTCCGACGATTAAAATAATACCGGCAGTAAATTCTCCGGAACTGGACGATGCTTTGATGATGTTTAATAATTTTAATTATCTGATATTCACGTCATCTAATGCCGTTGATGTCTTTACGGCTGTCGCAAGGGAAAGGAAGATCAATTTATCAAGAATAAAAGTTGCTGCTGTCGGCATAAGTACGGCTGAAAAGTGTGAGGCCAGTGGAATAACAGTTGATATTTTACCGGATGAATTCAGCTCCAGCGGATTGATTGATAAGTTTTTAGAATTTGATCTGACCGGCAAAAAAATACTAATCCCCGGCTCTTCCTTCTCACGCAGTGAATTAAGTGAGGGTCTTAGAGAGCTTGGTGCGGAAGTGTATTCGGTTCCGATTTATGATGTTGCCACAAATGATATCGGCAGCTTAAAAAATATACACAAGAAGATTCAGAGGAAACATCCGAACTTATTCGTTTTTACCAGTCCTTCTTCTTTTTACGGATTTCTAAAAATTATGAGTGTCGCTGATACAGATAAATATTTTTTATCAAGTATTATTTGCTCAATCGGTTCAACAACGGAAAGCGCAGTCAGAGAAAAAGGACTTTCTGTTCACATAGTACCACAAGTATTCTCGCTGCATGGAGTTTCTGAAGCGATAATAAATTATTATAAACTTACTGCCAACATGGCTTAATTGGAGGATTCTTGACCAAATTAAAAAACGATTTGTTTCTTAGAGCTTGCAAGGGAAAACCCGTTGAATACACGCCCATTTGGATAATGCGCCAGGCGGGCAGATATCTGCCTGAGTACCGTGCGGTCCGGAAAAAATCAGATTTTATATCAATGTGCAAAACACCGGAACTTGCCGCTGAAGTAACAATTCAGCCGGTGGATCTTATCGGGGTTGACGCGGCTATTATCTTCTCCGATATTTTAGTTATACCCGAGGCAATGGGAATGCATCTTGAAATGATCGAAAGTAAAGGACCAAAACTGCATAATCCTATACGATCAATGGATGGCATCAACAAGCTAAAAACTATTGACCCCTTCGAGGACTTGAAATATGTTCTTGACGCTGTTCGTTTAACAAAAAAGGAATTAAACGGACGTGTTCCTCTAATAGGTTTTGCCGGCTCTCCCTGGACTCTTATGACCTATATGGTTGAGGGTGGCGGTACAAAAAGTTTTTCTGAAATTAAAAAATTTATTTACAATCACCCGATGGCGGCTCATCTTCTGTTAGACAAAATTGCAGATACAGTTGCCGATTACCTTTCCGCTAAAATTGAAGCCGGGGCAAACGCTGTCCAGATTTTTGATACATGGGGCGGAATACTTTCTCCGACTGACTTTGAAGAATTTTCACTCAGGTACATTAAAAAGATCGTTTCAAATATCAGAAGAAAAGATGAGCCTGTAATTGTATTTGCAAAAGGCGTACATTACAAATTAGATGAACTCGCGGACTGCGGAGCAGATGTTATTGGGCTGGATTGGACGATGGAAATAGGGAAGGTTAGGAATAAGATCGGTGATAAGGTTGCATTACAGGGGAACCTGGATCCGACAGTTTTATATGCTGATAAAGAAAAAATCAGAAATGAGGCAGTTAGAGTTCTAAAATCATTCGGCAAACATACAGGTCATATTTTCAATCTCGGTCATGGAATTCTGCCGGACGTTCCGCCGGAAAATGCGAAGTTTTTAGTGGATGTAGTGAGAGAAGAAAGTAAAAAATTTCACTGAAAGTAATATTATAAGAAAGGAATACTTTTGAAATCATACCGGCATATCAGTAAGGGAGAATGTTGCCGAAGGATTTGATATAGACGGCGATAAAGAATTTGTAAAGTTTCTTTATTACTCAAAAGGTTCGGTCGGATAAATTGGAAGTTTATTAAGTGTGGCTGTTGAATTAGGTTATCTTGAAATTGAACATTTTAATAGTTTAAAGCGTGAGTGTCCGGAGATTTTTTAACAACTTTTAATTTTATTAAATATATGTCAACTGAATAGAAGCATTCTTAGTTTTTGAGCGAAGATTCATTTCTTCCTCTGATAATTGGAGTAATAATGTTCAACATAGATCTAGAGTTAATAAAAAAATACGACAGGCCGGGACCCAGGTATACAAGTTATCCTACGGCTCCGCATTTCAATGATTCGTTCACGCCTGATAAATATCTTGATGAGATAATCCGGACAAATAACGAATCAAATCCTCCTGAGCTTTCGCTGTATTATCATCTTCCCTTTTGCGACACGCTCTGTTATTTCTGCGGATGCAATATGATTATCACCCGCAACCGGGACCGAATTCAGGAGTACATAAAGTATCTTAAGAATGAAATTGATATGCTCCGAACATATATTGTTCCGGGGCGCAAAGTCGCCCAGCTTCATTGGGGCGGCGGAACTCCCACTCACCTTAATCCTGATGAAATTGCGGACCTGATCACGTTTATCAATAATAGTTTTGAAATAAAGAATGGCGCCGAGGAAGGCTGTGAAATTGATCCGAGAGGACTCACTCAAGAACATTTGTCTGCTCTTAAAGACGGCGGTTTTAACCGCATTAGTATGGGAGTTCAGGATTTTAACGCTCAAGTACAAAAATCCGTTAACAGAATTCAGCCGGAGGAGATGACCAGGCAGGTTGTATCATGGATTCGTGAACTCGGATTCCAAAGCATTAATCTGGATTTAATGTACGGACTCCCTTTCCAGACTCTCCAAACATTTGAAAAAACAGTCGATGCGACAATTGACATCTCTCCCGATCGTATTGCTGTTTTCAATTATGCACACGTTCCCTGGATGAAAAAGCATATGGCACTTATAAAACCAGGGGATCTTCCTGCAGCGGAAGAAAAACTGGAAATCCTGAAAATGACAATTGAAAAACTGACCGGCGCGGGGTATGTTTTTATCGGTATGGATCACTTTGCCAAACCGGATGATGAACTTGCAATCGCTCAGCGTGAAAAGAAATTGTACAGGAATTTCCAGGGTTACAGTACTCACGCCGGCACGGATCTCTATGGAATGGGAATTACCAGCATCAGTCAAATAGGCAGATCCTACTCACAGAATAATAAAAAGGAAAAAGATTACTTTGACGCCATAAATAATGAAACTTTCCCTATCGAACGCGGTGTTTATTTAACTGACGATGATATTTTACGCCGGCATGTAATTTCAAAAATAATGTGCGATTTTGAACTTGAATTCAAACCCGTTGAAAAACAGTTCGGAATAGAATTTGAAAAATATTTTGATTCTGCACTCAGAGGGATGGATGAATTTATTGCAGACGACCTTGTTAAAATTGAAAACAGGAAACTTACAATTACACAGATGGGAAGATTGCTGATCCGCAATATTGCGATGAATTTTGACGGGTATATAGAGCGCAAGGAAGATACAGCAAGATATTCAAGAACAGTTTAATGGATTAAGAAAGGAACCTCATTTGAGGAAAATTGCAGTTGTATTATTTAATCTCGGCGGACCTGATTCTATTGAGGCAATAGAACCATTTTTATATAACCTCTTTTGCGATCCTGATATTTTTAACCTGCCGTTCGGACAAAAACTATTTGCCAGATTTATTTCCAGCCGCAGGGCGCCAAAGGTGGCTGAGGAGTATAAGCTCATAGGCGGTAAATCGCCGATTGGAGAGTGGACAGAAACTCAAAGATCAATGCTGGAATCTAATCTCAGGATGGATTTTAATTCTATCGATGTCTATACAGCGATGCGCTACTGGAAACCATTTACGAGTGAGGTCGCTGCGAAAGTTGCGGCTATGAATTATGATAGAATAATCCTGCTTCCTTTGTATCCTCACTACTCTATAACAACTACCGGTTCATCTTATAACGAATGGAAACGCTTTTATCATGGCGACGATTCAAAAGTAGTTTTAATCAACAGCTATTATCTTAATGAAAAATACATCGCCGCCATTAATCAGAGAATTGATGAGACAATACTTAGATTTCCCGCTCAAGTGAGTAATGAGATTCAAATTGTATTCAGCGCGCATGGAACACCAATTAGCCTTGTTAAGAAAGGTGATCCTTACAGTAAACATATAAAAGACACCGTCGAAGCAGTTATGGATTCAAGGAATCATTCCCACGAACATCATTTATGTTTTCAGAGTAAAGTCGGACCAATGAAGTGGCTTGAGCCTGCTACTGACACGATGATAGAAGAACTTGCCGGGAACAATAAAAAGCACTTGCTGATTGTACCGATTAGCTTCGTCTCCGATCACGTTGAAACTTTATTTGAACTTGATATTGAATACCGGCACGTTGCCGATGAAGCCGGCATCGATAATTATATTGTAATGAAGGGATTGAATGACTCCCCTCTATTTGTTGAAGCCCTTGCCGGGCTTGTAAAAGATAAGTTGTAACTCTGTATCCGATCAGAATAACGATGACCATACT
The DNA here is from genome assembly GCA_002839795.1 of Ignavibacteriae bacterium HGW-Ignavibacteriae-3. Lineage (GTDB taxonomy): Bacteria > Bacteroidota > Ignavibacteria > Ignavibacteriales > Melioribacteraceae > Fen-1258. The sequence goes on from PGYS01000015.1 coordinate 19,314, forward strand.
TGATTTGAATAATTACTTTGTGGAGTTATAAATGCAGTCATCAATTCGCAAACTGGTATTATTTGTTTTATTAATAACCGCAATCACACCGGCACAAGAGATGAAAATGCAAAATCCTCTATTAAGCGAATGGAAGACTGAATTCCAGACACCGCCATTTGACCTGATAAAGAGTGAACACTTTCTGCCTGCTTATGAAGAAGGAATGAATCAGCAAAAAAGAGAAGTTGAGGCAATAGTAAATAATAATGAGAAGCCGACATTTACGAACACAATTGAAGCGTTTGAGAAAAGCGGTAAAATTTTTATAAGAGTAAATAATGTTTTCAATTGCCTCACGGGCGCCAGCACGAACGATGCCCTTCAGGGAATTTATATGAAAGTTGCGCCTTTGATTGCCAAGCACTATGATGATATCTATCTCAACGGGAAATTTTTTGAAAGAGTTAAAAGCATTTATGCGGAAAAAGATCAGCTTCATCTGACAACAGAACAGAAAGTAGTTCTCGAACTGTACTATCGTGATTTCTTACGGGGAGGAGCTAATCTCTCCGGAGAAAAGAAAGAGATATTCAGACTAATCAATGAAAAACTTTCCCTTCTCGGAGTAAAATTTGGAGAGAATATACTCAAGGAAAGTAATTCCATAGGATTGATCCTCGATAAACACGAAGATCTTGACGGATTGCCGGAAGGAGTTGTTCAGGGCGCCGCCGAGACAGCTAAAGCAAAAGGATTGAACGGAAAATGGGCTTTTACGCTTCAGAGACCGAGCTGGACACCTTTTCTTCAGTATTCCACAAGAAGAGATCTTAGAGAAAAATTATTTAAAGCATATCTCAACCGCGGAAATAACGGCGATCAGTTTGATACAAAAAATATAATCCGGGAAATTATATCCTTACGAGTTGAGAGGGCTAATTTACTCGGCTATAAAACTCATGCCGATTTCAAACTGGAAATTAATATGGCCAGGAATCCGGATAATGTTTACAAATTCTTAAATGATTTATGGACACCTTCATTGAAGAAAGCCGGTACAGAAGCCGCTGCTTTGCAGAAAATGATTGATGATGAAGGCGACAACTTCAAATTGCAGCCCTGCGATTGGTGGTATTACGCGGAGAAAGTTAAAAATGATAAATATGCGCTTAACGAAGAAATGCTTCGCCCTTATTTTAAAATTGAAAATGTGATTGCAGGAGCATTCGGTGTAGCCACAAAACTTTTCGGATTGATATTCGTTGAAAGAAAAAATATTCAGGTATATCATCCTGATGTAAAAGTTTTTGAAGTTAAAGAGACCGACGGGAAACATGTCGGCATATTATATACTGATTATTTCCCCCGTGACGGCAAACGAAGCGGTGCCTGGATGAGCGAACTGACGGGACAATCTAATATTGGCGGGAATTATGTTTCACCGGTAATATATAATGTTGGCAATTTCACAAAACCCACAAAAGATAAGCCCGCTCTCTTAAGTTTTGATGATGTAAATACCTTATTCCATGAATTCGGCCATGCTCTTCATACCCTTTTGGCTGTTTCTGTTTATCCTTCCGGCAAAAGAGTCCCTATTGATTTCGTTGAACTTCCATCACAGGTAATGGAAAACTGGGCATCGGATCCGGAAGTTCTCAAAATGTACGCAAGACATTTTGAATCCGGAAAACCGATTCCCCGGGAATTGATAGATAAAATAGAGAAGTCCGGTCAATTCAATCAGGGTTTTGAAACTGTTGAATATTTAGCGGCATCATTTTTAGATATGGACTGGCACACAATATTAGATACTGTTAAAAAAGATGTCAATGAATTCGAAAGGAAATCCCTGATGAAACACGGATTGATCCCTGAGATTGAATCAAGATACCGCAGCACAAATTTCCAGCATATTTTTTCAGACGACGGATATTCAGCAGGATATTACGGCTATATCTGGGCAGCTGTTCTGGATGCTGACGCATTCGCCGCTTTTAAAGAAACCGGTGATGTGTTCGATAAAAATACGGCAAGGGCCTTCAGGACTCTTCTTGAGAAAGCCGGAAGCGACGACCCGATGATTCTATATAAAAATTTCAGAGGAAGAGAACCGAATGTTGATGCCCTTTTGATTAAACGGGGACTTAATTAACCTTATGCGGGAATTATGATTTATATTTATCCGGTTTTAAATTATTCTTTATCTAAAAACTAAAATGAAATCAAAAAAACAAATAACTATACTCGGCGCGGGTATTTCCGGTCTTGCTGCTGCGCACTGGCTCAGGAAAGACGGATTTGAAATTAGAATTCTTGAAGAGAAAAGCCGCCCCGGCGGAGCAATGGAAACCATCAACAAAGACGGATTCCTGGTGGACTTTGGACCCAACAGCGGACTTGAAACAACTCCGCTCATACGCAAGATTGTTGATGAAGTAGGGCTTTCAGATCAAATGATTTATGCCAGCGATATTTCAAACAAGCGATTTATTCTGAGGAATAATCACCTTCATGCATTGCCAACGACCGTCTCTGTTTTTCTTAAAACAAAATTATTTTCTTTAAAGGGGAAGCTTCGTTTATTCGGAGAACCATTCGTTGGCAGATCAGCAGACGGCTATTATCAAAGTATTGCTCACTTTGTTCAGCGCAGACTTGGCAAAGAATTTTTAGATTATGCTATTGATCCATTTGTAAGCGGAGTATTTGCGGGTGATCCGCATAAATTGAGCGTGAAATCTGCATTCCCCAAACTTTACCGATTGGAAGAAATTTATGGTGGATTGGTAAAAGGAATGATACGCGGCGCCCGCGAAAGGAAAAGAAGTCTGGAGGAGTCAAAGCAGAGCGCCAAAATGTTTTCTTTTATTAACGGGATGCAATCTTTCCCGGAAGCTATAGCAAACAGTCTGAGCAACAGCATTATATATGATTGCAGAGTTTTGAAAACAGAACTCAATACGGAATCAAAGAATGGTAAATGGAAGATTTCGTATGAAAAGCACGGTACCCGGCAGGAAGTTGAGACGGACTTTGTGATTTCGACGCTTCCCGCTTATACAGCCTCACAAATATTCGGATCTTTAAGCACTGATCTTGTAAAACATCTTGATGACATTTATTATCCTCCTGTGATGGTTTTGTTTCTCGGATTCAATAAAAAAGATATCGGAACACCTCTTGACGGATTTGGTTTTTTAATTCCTTCCAAAGAGAAGAAAAAATTCCTCGGCGCAATCTGGAGTTCCACAATTTTTCCAAACCGATGCGAAGATGACAAAGCAGCATTCACACTATTTGTGGGAGGCGCCCGGTCACCTCAACTTTTTGAAACTGATATAGACATAATAATTGATAATGCAGTAAAAGAATTCAAAGAGACAATGAAAATTACCGCCGATCCCCTTTTAATCCGGTATAAAAAATGGCAGCAGGCAATTCCTCAGTATAATCTCGGATACATTGAGCATGAGAATTATTTTGATAAATTTGAAAGTGAAAATTCCGGGATAATCCTTGGAGGAAACTATAGAGGCGGAATTTCTGTGGGAGATTGTGTTAAGAACTCGGAACTACTTTTCAATAAAATAAAAAAATTAATAGAACACGGATGACACAGATTGAACGGACTTACACTGATCGATCTGCGGATAGCAGTACAATCCGCGTACTCAGTGTTCTATTAGCACGGAGAAAATATGGCAACATTTCCAGTTAAAAGATTAAGAAGATTAAGATATAATCCCGGCGTACGGGATCTTGTTCGAGAAACGTTATTGACGAAAAATGATCTTATCTATCCGCTGTTTGCCGTTCCGGGACAGAAAATAAAAAAAGAAATTAAATCGATGCCCGGAGTATTCCAGATGTCCGTAGATGTTCTTGTAGAGGAATGCAAAGAAGTTGAGAAACTGGGAATTCCAGCCGTAATACTATTCGGCATCCCTGAGCATAAGGATGAAGTCGGTTCGGGTGCTTATGATCCGAAAGGAATTATTCAGCAGGCGGTTCGGGCCATTAAAAAATCAACCGGTAAATTGGTAGTTATTACGGATGTTTGTCTGTGCGAATATACATCGCACGGGCATTGCGGTGTTCTGGACGGTGAAAGGATTTTAAATGATGAGACAGTTGAACTGCTGGTTAGAGAATCTGTATCTCACGCTGAAGCCGGCGCCGATATTATTGCCCCTTCCGATATGATGGACGGAAGGATAGCCGCAATCCGTAAAGGACTTGATGAAAACGGATTCAATGAAATACCGATTATGAGTTATGCAGTGAAATATTCTTCGGGGTATTACGGGCCCTTCAGAGACGCGGCTGAATCAGCCCCGGCTTTCGGAGACCGCCGTTCGCATCAAATGGATATTGCCAATGCCTACGAAGCCCTGCGCGAGGCAGAAAGTGACATTGAAGAAGGCGCGGATATTATAATGGTAAAACCCGCAGGCGCCTATCTTGATATTATCTGGCGTGTAAAGGAAAAATTCGGAATGCCAACTGCGGCTTATCAGGTCAGCGGTGAGTACGCTATGATTAAAGCAGGCGGAAGGAATCAGTGGATCGATGAAGAACGCGTTATGATAGAATCGCTCATTGCAATCAAACGCGCCGGCGCCGATATGATACTTACTTATTTTGCAAAAGAAGTTGTGAATTATCTGGATAAGAACAGATAAACATTTCATTCTCTTGTTTGATTAAATCTTATGCGAAAAATCATTCATGAGAGATTTTAATGCGCACGTAATAATATGACGGGGAATACTTCATCCGAACCTGATAGTCCTGGTATTGAGCCAGGCAGCCCGGCGAAGCTCAGTCGGTCTGAAAGACCGAGGATAAGCTGGCAGGCTACATTTGCCGGCTTACGGCACAGGAATTACAGACTCTGGTTCATCGGACAGATAATTTCATTATTCGGTTCATGGATGCAGATGACTGCCCAGGCATTTTTTATTTTTGAACTGACCCGTTCTCCTGTATTTCTGGGATATGTAGGATTTGCGAATGGATTACCCTCCTGGCTGTTCATGCTTTACGGCGGAGTAGTGGCAGACCGGATCTCGAGAAAGAAAATTCTTATCATCACCCAGACCATTATGATGGTCCTTGCCTTAATTTTGGCATTATTAACATTCACCCAGATAGTTTTACCATGGCATATTATAGCTTTAGCATTCCTGCTTGGTATTGCAAATGCTTTTGACGCTCCTGCCAGGCAGGCATTCGTAAATGAGCTTGTTCCGAAAGAAGATTTGTTAAACGCAATAGCGCTCAATTCTATGATGTTTCATTCAGCCGCGGCTATTGGTCCTGCCGTCGCGGGTATAACATATGCCGTTCTTGGTCCGGGCTGGTGCTTTACTATTAACGGAATTTCTTTTCTCGCGGTAATTTTTAATCTGGTTAAAATGAGTTTTGCCGCGTCTGAAAAGAAAATTTATAGAAAGTCTATCAGTAAAGATCTTATGGACGGATTAAAATATCTGAAGACTCAAAAGCAGATTCTCAGGATCATGTTGATAATTTCATTCTCTACAATGTTTGGATTGAGTATTGCTACATTGTTCCCTGCATGGGCAATTAATATTTTACATGGAGATGCAACTACAAACGGATATTTACAGGGTTCGAGGGGAGTCGGAGCGGTTATATGTTCTCTGGTTATCGCGTCAATGAGTCAATATATATCAAGAGGAAAAGTACTTCTGCTCGGTTTAGCTTCATTACCCGTATTTATGATTCTTTTTTCGATTAATTCATCATTCGTTTTATCCGCACTGATTCTCGTCGGCATCGGCGCAGGAATTATTGCTGTAAATAATCTGGCGAACGGATTAATTCAAACTCTTGTCTCTGAGGATTTCAGAGGAAGAGTTATGGGAGTCTACAGTTTCAGCTTCTTCGGATTTATGCCTGTAGGAGCACTATGGATTGGAGTCCTGGCAGAGCATGTTACATCCCCTTACGCGATAATGATTAATGCAATAATTCTGCTGTTCTTCACAATATTAATCTGGATTAAATCACCGCGTCTCCGCAGGAACGATTAATCTGCCGCAAGTCTTTCCTTCCGGATTGTTTTCAATTTGAGCAATCTTAAGCTAATTTCAATTCTATTTAAAAATGTAAGTTCGCCGCACAGAGTCATTTTCAAAACGATTTTTTGTAAAAGAATTTATAACTATTTTTGACACAACTTTTAAGCAAAGATTCTATTAATCAACACAGGAACAAGAATGAGAATTACCAAAAGTGAAAAATTATTTGAAGAAGCTAAAAAATATATTCCCGGAGGAGTGAATTCCCCCGTCCGGGCATTTAAGTCCGTAGGCGGATCTCCGCGATTTATGTCAAATGGTTCCGGTTCAAAAATGCATGACGTGGATGGTAACGAATTGCTTGATTATATCGGCAGCTGGGGTCCGCATCTGTTCGGTCATAATCCGGAATTCATAAAAGATTCTCTGATCAAAGCAATAGAGAACGGTACAAGTTTCGGCGCTCCCACAGAAATTGAAATTGAAATGGCTAAACTTATCACAGAGCTTGTTCCGTCTGTTGAATTGGTCAGAATGGTTAACAGCGGCACTGAAGCTACTATGAGCGCCGTTCGGGCCGCGCGAGGATATACAGGAAGAGAAAAATTTATAAAATTTGAAGGGTGCTATCACGGACACGGAGATTTCTTCTTAATCAAAGCAGGTTCAGGCGCATTAACTTTCGGCGTACCCACAAGTCCCGGAGTAACAAAGGGAAATGCCGCAGATACTCTCGTAGCAGATTTTAATGACATCAATTCAGTTAAAAAATTAATTTCACAGAATAAAAATGAAATTGCCGCGGTAATAATTGAAGCTGTGGTAGGAAACATGGGAACTGTCCGGGCAAGTGATAAATTCATAAAAGAATTAAGACAGATATGCAATGAAGAAAAAATTATTCTCATTTTTGATGAAGTGATGACGGGATTCCGTCTGGCTCAGGGAGGAGCTCAGGAAATTCTTGGCGTAAAACCCGATCTATCTACTTTTGGTAAAATTATTGGAGGGGGTCTGCCGGTCGGAGCATACGGCGGAAAGAGAGAAATTATGGAAATGGTATCCCCAAGCGGTCCTGTTTATCAGGCCGGAACATTGAGCGGTAATCCTCTGGCAATGAACGCGGGTTATGCCGCTCTTACTTATATCAAAGATCATCCGGATGTTTACAAATCCCTTGAGCAGAAATCTGCATATCTGGAAAACGGTATAAAGGATGGTATAAAATCGGCAGGAAAAAACTATCAATTCAACCGTGTCGGTTCAATGATGACTTTCTTTTTTACGGAAGAGCCTGTAACGGATTATAACTCGGCAGTAACATCAGATACCAAACTTTACGGCAGATATTTTCATGAAATGCTCAACCGGGGAATTTATCTTCCCCCTGCTCAATTTGAAGCCATGTTTGTTTCAACCGCACATACAATTGATGACCTTGATAAGAGTATAAACGCAAATTTGGAAGCTCTAAAAGCTATTGTGTGACGGTTAAAAAAAAGGAAGCCGGCACCCGCTCTTATGGAGCGATTGTCGGCTTTGAGGGTGTATGAATCAAACTTTGTTTTTTTTATAGATGAAGGAACGAACATGTTTCTTAATGGCTCTTTCATCTACTGATATTATCGAATATAATGGGAATAACTTTATACTGCATTCTAAATTATTTTTACCCGCCCCAAGAATATTCTCATTTAACGGCGAATTATGATAATGAATAAATAAAATTTAGAAATGGCTTTTATCCCATCATATATAAAACTACTTGAAACTGGAGAATTAAAGAAACGGGCCGAGTCCGCATTAAAAATTCTTCAACATTGTTTAAGCTGTCCTCAGGAATGTGGCATAGATAGAACAAGCCGGGAGAACGGTTTATGCCACAGCGGCTACTTTCCTATCCTTTCCTCCTTTACTCCTCATCACGGTGAGGAGCCGGTACTTTCCGGTTCAAGGGGCGCCGGAAATATTTTCTTCGGAAATTGCAATCTGAAGTGTCTTTTTTGCCAAAACTATGAAATAAGCCAGAATTGGAATGCCGAAAGAAAGAATGAAGTTTCGTTTGAAGAACTCGCGGACATAATGCTGCTGCTTCAATCCAGAGGATGTCATAATGTGGGATTCGTTTCTCCAACACACTTCTCCGCACAAATTCTTAAATCTGTTTTAATTGCGGCTGAAAATGGATTACATCTTCCCCTCATTTACAATTCGAACGGATATGATTCCGTTGAAATGCTAAAACTATACGACGGAGTTGTTGATATTTATCTGCCAGATTTTAAATACGGTGACAACGAAACTGCAAAAAAATATTCCAACGCTAGGGATTATTTCGATCATGCCTGCCGAGCCATTAAGGAAATGTTCCGGCAGGTAGGCGACGAACTTATTTACGAAGATGGAGTAGTTGTCCGGGGACTGATTATCCGTCACCTTGTATTGCCCAACGGATTGGCCGATTCAGAAAAGGTATTTAAGTTTATATCCGAAGAATTGAGCCCCAATGTTCATATCTCACTTATGTCTCAATATTATCCGACGAATAAATCGCACCTGGATATTCTTATAGACCGGCCCATAAGGCAGTCCGAATATGAAAAATCTCTTGTGTTAATGGAATTATACGGCCTGCACAATGGATGGGCACAGGAGATGGGCAGCCAGGAGTTCTACCGCCCGGATTTTAATTCGGGGAGAGACAATCCATTCCGGAATAAATAAAAAAGAATATATTTTTTATAACCTGCCGATTATAGTCCTGTTCTGATGATTACAAATATCCTTTCCTTCTTGTGTAAAAAGAAAATCAATTCTGTTCTGATAGAATTCTGTAATCCTGCCTCTGACAATTTTTAATGTGCTGTTCATAAACTTATTCTGTTCCGTGAATCCTTCTCCCAGGACAGCAATCGCGGAGGGAATCCATCTTTCAGGAAACTGACCGGCCGAAATTCCACCCGATCTGAATTTTGACACTTCGCTTTCGAGCATTTTTAAAATTGCGGTTTGTCCTTCAGATGAATGGTGAGATATTTTATTTTCGTTTGCCCAGTGTAGGATCATTTCTTTGTTGGGGACAACGAGAGCAACGGTATACGGAGATTGATTATTATAGAGCATGACCTGTTCGATATAAACGGATTGTTCCGTAAGCGCCTCTTCAATACCTTCAGGACTGTATTTTTCTCCATCGCTGCTGATGAGAAGGCTCTTGAACCTCCCCAGCACGTACAGGAAGCCGTCACTATCGAAGTAACCAAGGTCTCCCGTGTAAAGCCATCCATGCTTTAGCGTTTCTTTCGTCGCAGCGTCATTTTTCCAGTAACCCACCATAACATTTTCTCCTCTCACAACAATTTCCCCTTTTGCTCCTGGAGGCAGTTCAACCCCTTCGGTGTCGCAGATTTTCACTTCCAGATCGGTCACAATGGCACCCGAGGACCCGAGTTTATGCTTCAGCGGAAGATTGGCTGAAATTACAGGTGCGGCTTCTGTTAATCCGTATCCCTGGAACATTGGAATTCCGATTGCATAGAAGAAATGCTGAAGATCTATATCAAGGAGGGCTCCTCCGCCGATAAAAAATTCCAGCCGGCCGCCGAAGCTCGCTCTTATCTTGCTGAAGAGTATTTTATCATAGAACTTATATAAGGGCACGGCAAAAATCTTTTTTCCTTTTCCTTTGTTATAACCGTTGCCGTTATATTCATATGCCGTTTTAAGAGCCGCGTTAAACATTTTTTCCACTACAGCGCCTTTTTCCCTAATTCCCTTCTCAATATTTTTTCTGAAATTTTTTGCGAGCGCCGGCACGCTTAACAAAAAAGTTGGACGTATTTCTTTAATATTCTTCGGAACGTTTTTAAGAGTCTCCATTGGAGTCCGGCCCTGCTGAACCGAGGCCATGCTGGCGCCGTTTTTCATCAAAGTATATATCCCCGCCGTATGGGCAAATGCGTGGTCCCACGGAAGCATTAATAATGAAACGTAGCTCTCCGGTATCGGGAGAAGTTTGGAGGACTGTTCAACATTAGCGGTATAATTACGGTGAGTTAATATTATCCCCTTTGGATCGGCAGTAGTTCCTGATGTATAGCAGATATTCGCATAGTCATTTTCCTTAACTGAATTAATTCTTGCTTCAAATTCACGTTTGTAATTCTTAAGGAATTCATCCCCCTCTTTCATTAAATCTTCAATAAATATTTCATCTTCATCTTTTTTCCCGGGTTTATCAAGCAGTATGATTTTTTCCAGATCCGGCAGATCGTTTTTAATCTTTCTTATTTTGTCCAGATTATTTTGTGAAACTACAACCATTCTGCTGCCGGAATGCGCAAGTCTGAATTTGAGATCGTTTAGCTCCTCAACTTTGGTGGATACGGGGACATTTATCGCACCCGTAAATAATATTCCCAATTCGCTGATGACCCAATAATTTCTTCCCTCGGAAATTAGAGCGATCCTGTCTCCGTTAGTTATTCCGTAATTGATGAGTCCTGCGGCAAAGCTATGGACTGATTTTCTCATTGCGGAATAAGTTGTTCCTTCATAACCAGTTCCCCGGTTTTCCCACATAAGGATATTATCACCGTAACGATTCACGCTTTCTTCAAATAAATTCGGAAGTGTCCTTTCTTTCATTCTTTATCCCGTTAATTACTTACAAATTAAAATAAGACTTCGGCAGGACTTTCACACTTTGATTTTTTAAAAAGAATAGAACACGGACCGGCAGGCGGGTTATCATTATCGGTTAGACTCATAATCAATCATAATCTCTTAAAAATTAAGCGTTCAACCGGACCATATCCTTGCAGGCAACCTTAACTTTATTGCCTTAAAAATAAAATCTGAAGCCTGCGCGCATCATAATACCGCTCATATCATAACTGCGTTCGAATGTGTGTCTGATTCCGGTTCCCGAATCTCTTACATCATACTGCCAGCTTGGTTTAGAATAATGATAAGAGATTTCCGCGATCGCGTCTGATCTTCTACCAAGTTCATACATCAAACCGAAGCCAAGCCGCCATGAAAAATCGAACGCACCGCGGAATTTATCATCACTCGGATTGCTGTAATCTCTGTAAAAGATAAGAAGCACCTCGAGTCCGGCGGCGCCCGTAACAAATGCCCTGGTTCTCTGGGCAACTATCCAATTGCCGGTTACGCTTCCCATAATCGGCACGGAGTGAAGATTTGTCTTGGCACGCAATTCATTCAATGTGCTGTTCGGACCGTAAAGATCATTAATCTGAGAAATAAATTTCTGATCAACATAATTTTTTTTGAACCAGTCTGCGCTGTAACCGATCAGGAAGTTATCATCCACATACCAGCCGCCTTCGTAGCCGATAATGAATCCGGCGTCCGTTGCGCCGGGAGTGAATAAGCCAAGTTTTACGGATGAAAATTTTGACTGCGCCGGAAGAAGAATCGGCGCTAAGACGAGTAACAGACAGATTATTTTCTTCATTTTATAACCCGTACAAATTGTGTTTCTTGTATTTCAATTAAGATGCCCGGAAAAATTTAACTATTTGCATTTATTTTGATGCTTTAAAATAGATTTTGTTTTGTTAAATGAACAATTAGTTTTCAAAAGTATATAAAAAAAGGCGGTCATCAGACCGCCTTTTTGAGAAAATGTGTTTACCGGTTTATTCTATTTAACTAACAGCATCTTTCTGGCGTAAGCAAATTCGGATGCTTCTAATCTGTAAACATAAACACCGGTTGCTAAATTTGAGCCGTCAAATTTAACTTCATGCGTGCCGGCATTCATATTAGCGTTGATAATTGTATTGATAAGTTCACCGGTAATGGAATAAACTTTCAATGTAACAGCCGACGATTTTGGCAGAGCAAATTTAATTGTGGTAGTTGGATTAAATGGATTAGGATAGTTTTGAGATAATCCGAAAGCCGATGGAATATCATTTGTTCCGGCTACACTAACAGGTTTACTATGCATTGCTTTTGCTTTAAGTGAAGCCCAGGCAACATCTTTTGTAGTATGGCATTGTATACAGGAATAATCCAAAGTCACACCCGAAATTCCATTCGCATCCTGCTTTATAAATTTAAAACCAACCGGAGGAGTTGCAGTATTATTAATTGTCACTATATTATCAAACATTGTAATAGGGTCAGTTAAAATTTTCCAGTAGTGCGCGCTTTGATCGGAAACGTAAGCTGTAAGCTGATCTCCGTTTCTCGCAGCGAACGGCATATGGCAATCTGTACATTTCGCCATAGTTTTTGATTCTTCGTGTCCAACAATTGTTTTATTGGGGTGACAAGATTCGCATTTAGCTGATACGCCGCCCAGATTGAAATAAACTCCTTTATGTGAATCATGACATGTAGCACAGGTGAAATTGGCTTTGCCATGTTTCGAAGCAAGAAGCATGTCTCCCTGTTCCCGATGTCTGATAAAACCTGTACTTATAGTCCCAACAGTTCTTGCTTGCCATTCAACACGTTTATCCCACGTGTAAGTTGTTGTGCCCTCGTTACGGTCTCTCGCATGGCAATTGTTGCATGAGTTTAGACCTTCTTTAGGTGGTTTATTAGAGATATTTGATGTATGTGATTTTGCCGGGCCGTGGCAACCTTCGCATCCAATTCCGGCCTCAGCCCAGCTGCCTTCAATCCCAGGATACATGTTGAATTCGGTTGTCTTGGTTTTGCTCGCACCGGTTGTATGGCACTTATAACAGGAATAAGTGTATGAAGCCTTTGTTAATGAGCCGGATGTATAAGGCACCCATTTTTTAGTACTTAGATTATATTGGTGGTTAGGACCATACATCAGGTATCCTTCCTTATCAAGAAAACGGGCGTTGGAATGATATCCTCCAACAACAAATCCTATATCTCCCCATGTTAATCCTGCAGGAGCACTCGGAACTCCGGAATTCAAAGTATAATTGACCTGTGTCCCGACAACTTTTTGGGCTGTAAGTACGGGGTATGATGGCGGATTACCACCAAGTATTTTTTGAATCTTATAAGGATGACCTGATTGCTTCCAGTTATTATATTGTGCTGAATGACAATTTTTACATGCCTCACTCCCGGCATATTCCTGAGCCATCATAGTACCATAACTCAGTAGCACTATTGAGAAAATAAAAAGTATAGATTTTTTCATATCGGGCCTATTATATATGGATAAAATGATCTTAATTCCTCTGAAAATATATCAGACTTTCTTGTATTTATAAAGACAACAATGATGAAAAATTTTTCATTTTAATTAGCAGACAGGGAGTCTTAGTTTTTGATCGGAGGAGCGATGGTTTTTATACGTTTATTCTTCTATTTTGATGTATGGGAGAGTTATACAAAAGATTGTTCCTTTCGGAGAATTGTCCGATACCTGAATTTTGCCGTTCATAGAGATAACGATCGATTTGACAATACTCAGGCCGAGTCCATAGCCTACAATACCTATTTTTTCCGCGGATTCACTTCTGTAAAAACGCTCGAATACCTTTTCTTTTTCACTGTCAGCAATACCAATGCCCTTATCCTTTACAATGACATTTATGCAGCCATTTGAAGAATTAGATATTACTTCAATTATATCATCTTCAGATGAGTATTTAAGCGCATTACCGATTAGATTTTCAATGACAATAATAAAATTCTCTTCCTTGCCCCGAACGTAGAGATTATTTGAAATAAAATAGTAGATTCTCTGCTGGGGGAATAAAATCTTAATATGTTTTTCAAACAGAGATGTCAGATTAAAAATCATATTGCTCTGTCCGCTATCTCTCCCTGTACGGGAAATAAGTAAGAGCGACTTAACTATTGATATCATCCGGTCGCTCTGCTCCTTAACAACTTCAAGAGATTGTTTTATCTCTCCGTGATATTTCTTCTTAGTCAGCGCAAATTCAAGTTCAGAAGAGATTGCCGTTAAAGGGGTCATTAACTGATGGGATGCGTTATCCGAGAAAGCAGAGATCTGCTGAATTTGAACCTCAAGACGCTCAAACAGATTATTTAAAGTAATTTTCAATTTATTGATTTCATCGTTCGGGTCGGAATCAAGCTGAAGACGCTCTTTCAGGTTAACCGCAGAAATATTATTCGCAGTTTCTATTATCTTATTTATTGGCTGGAATAGTCTTCTGGAAATAAAAATGCTGAGAGCTATAATTATAATCAGAACAAAAGGAAGAATAAGCAAAGTGTAGGATAAAATACTTTTTAATGCGGCTACGAGCTTCTCTCTTCTGAAGGAAAGTTGAACATAACCAAAATGTTCGCCGTCATCATTGATCAATTTTGCATAGCCTGTGCGTACAACTTCAGTTTTTGTTTCCGAATCGTCAAAATATTCATTGTCAGTAAATTCCGGGTAAGCTAAAGGAATTTGACTGAAATATTTAAGATTTTCACTCCCCAGCAATATTTTTCCCTCAATTGTATATATCTGAAGGAAAAAAGTGTTATCAGTTATTCGCACCAAATCCGATTCCAGGAATTCTTCCGGCCGAATAATTTCAATTGCTCTGTCTTTTACTTTGAATGACGATACTATGTGCTCAATTTCATGTCTTATTTTTGCATCAAGCACGGACGTCAACTGATATTTTACAACTATATAAATCAGGATATTGAAAATTACAAGGAAGGAAAAAAATGCCGTGCTAATCCAGATACTGTTTCTAATAATAGTTCTTGAGAGTGGAATTCTCATTTTTTAATCTCCAAGAAAAACATATCCCTCGCCGTAAACTGTTTTTATACATTTGCCGGGTGTAATACTCTCCAAACGCTTACGCAGATTTTTAATTGTAACATCAACAAAGTTTGTCCCCGGCGTATAGTTAATACCCCAGACTTTCTCGAAGAGCGTTTCTCGATTAATAACAACGCCTTTGTTAGAGACAAGAAAGTGCAAAAGAGCAAATTCTTTTTCTGTTAACTTGAGTGACGATTCACCTGATTCAACGCAGTGAGTGAAAAGATTAAGAGAAAAAGAGCCGCAATGCAGAACAGGTTCGGCAGATGCGGTTCTTCGGATTACTGCTTCAATTCTTGCAAAAACTTCTTCAATGTTGAATGGTTTTGTTATATAATCATCCGCCCCTGCTTTAAGAGCGTCAATTTTATTTGATACATCGCTCAATGCGGTCAGCAGGATTATCGGGGTATTATTGCCGCTCTCCCGGATTGCCTTACAAACCTGGAGACCGGTCATTTTCGGCATCCGCCAGTCAAGCAGAATTATATCGAAATTTTCATTCTCAAGAGAGGATATTACGGCAGCGCCATCGGATACAAGTTTTGCCGTGTAACCTTCAGCGAGAAAATTTTTTTTGAGAGAGTTGGCAATTGCCTTCTCGTCTTCAGCAATTAAAATGTTCATTTATTTCCAATCCTGATACTTAAAAATAGTTTATTTTCTTCTCCGCATACCAAATATGAAAAATATTTCATAATTACATGCTCAAGTAAAAAAATAATTCGACTCGCGCTTAATACAGGACGCTCTAAAAACAAAAACCCCGCTATATGCCGGGGTTTTTGTTTGTTGGTTAAAAGCATAAAACTAATTTCTAAGCCAGTGATTCTTTGGATCTTCTGAATGCCGAGATTAAAAATCCTGCGACTACTACTATTACCCCGATCCAGACCAGGCTTATAAAAGGTTTAATGCTGGCATCCACAGTTAAGACCTCTTTTGCCGAGCTCATAGTAGCATTGGAGCCTGAAAGTTTTGCCATTTCCAGATTTACCTTTCCGGAAGCATCCATGGCACCAAGTTTAATGGAAAGATCTGCATCTTTTATTTCCACCGGTACATGTTCCTGTTTACCATTTACGGTTTTCATTACAGGTTCAACTTCGTAGGTTTTGTAATTATATTTTACGGTCAATTTCGCTCCGACCTGGAAATCCTTTCCTGCCATCATGGCACTCTGAACATCGGCGGGAAAATTAAATGAGTTGAAAGTAATATCCGCGCCATTGTAATTCCTGGTCTCCCCTTTCTGAATTGAAAGTGTATTTCCTGCCTGGGATTCATTTCCTTCCGAGTAGCTTACCGGTTCGATATAAAAGTCCTTTGTGAAGCCGACCAATATATCGGGCTCTCTCATCAGACTGTTATTGAATTCGGCAATGAACATGACCGGAGACATTGTATTAGTGCTGCCATCCTTACTTATCTCGATGTTCATCTTATATTTCTTTCCGCCGTCAAAAGGTTCAATTCCCTTGAATGTGAGATCGTGCCCGAACAAACTTACAGTTTCGCCCTTAACAAGGTCGATCTGTTTCTGCTGTGTATGCCCCCCTGTTGCAATAACTCCTACTAAAAAGAGAGAAATGCCAAGATGAGCAATGTATGGTCCGACAAATGATTTTCTTCCGCGGAAGATTTTGAATGCTATTTCCCCGTTCACGAAGAGGGCGAAGAGGGATGAGAAAGCGAGAAGAATAAGCATCGGATTATTGAGACCACCGAAAATTATCATCAGCAACGTACCTACGACAGTAGCAATAACAGAAAATCTGGACTGGCTCCAAAGATCTTTCCGTTCTGTAACCTTCCATTTTAATAACATGCTCAAACCGTTCAGCAAGGAAATAATAATCGCAATAGGAAGATTCAGTTCATTGTAAAAACTTGTCTGGACAGTCCTTCCGAATATAGGCGCCGAAGTACCGACTAAAATAATAATGGCAGAAGCTATTAAAGCAACAGAACCCGTAAAAAGAGCAAGTTCTCTCGAGAGGACATTCTCTTCAAAGGTAAAGTTGAGTGTAAGAAATTTCCACCTGTAAATAACTCCGCCAATTCCAATAATCGTGAAAGCGGAGAGAAAGACTACAAGGAACCAGTAAACCATCATTCCCGGTTCTCCGAATGAATGAACCGAGGCATCACCAAGAATACCGCTTCTGGTGAGGAAAGTACTGTAAAGAACCAGGATATAGGTCATTATGCTCAGAATAAGATTCATCTTGACAAATCGTCCCACACCGCCCTTTTCCTGCGCTTTCTTCTGAACAAGAAGAGTATGAATGGATGCAACTCCTATTATCCAAGGAACAAGGGATGAATTTTCAACAGGATCCCAGCCCCAGTATCCGCCCCATCCCAAAACACCGTATGCCCAGTATCCGCCCAGCATAATCGCAAGACCAAGAACGCATGTCCCGGTGAGGACCCAAGGCAACGCCTGTTTAACCCAGTCCTTGTATTCATTTTTGATAATGGCAGCCAGTGCAAATGAAAACGGAACTGCCGACATTGCGAAACCAACGAACAGAATCGGAGGATGGATTTGCATCCAGAAATTCTGAAGCAAAGGATTCAGCCCCTTTCCCTGAATTATAAAATCGTTTATCGGGATATTGTTGGCTAGTAAAGCGGCATAAAGTTCTTTGCCCATCTGAACGAATTGTTTGTTCGATTGGGGGTCGCTGAATATATAATTTTGCAATGCGGATAACGAAAGAAACGCGGGATTGATATTTTTCAGTTCAATAAAATCACGTTCCATCCAGATATAATGAAACGGAGATTTGAG